>JAHLBL010000153.1 GCA_020625635.1 bacterium | reverse complement strand
TTTTATTCGGGTTTACCCCAACTATTGACAGAGAGCCAAAAAATCGAAGAATCCCTTTCTGTCCACTGTTGTTCCGAACAGAAAGAAATTCTTCGATTAATAATTTAAATATTCAAAATCAGTTGCTCATAACATTTTCGGGGATCTGGCTGCCGTGCTTGTACGGAATACAGAACGCCACAGTTACGGCGTGGTCGCCTACGCGCTCGAGGTTCGTCAGCAGCTCGATAAAGATCGTGCCTGCCTCCGCACTGCACTCGCCGTTGGAGAGACGGCGGATGTGATTCTGACGGAAGAGCTCGCAGTACTCGTCGATCTGATCCTCGGTCTTCATAACCGCCTCGATGAGGTTCGGGTCCTTGCTCTGGTTCGAGAACATATAGAAGCTGTCCTCGAGTATCTGCTGAACGGTCTCGCAGAGCGTTCTCAGCTCCTTCATAGCCTCGCCCGTGAGCGTAGCCTCACCGTTGATAATCTTCTGCGCCGACTCGCAGATATTCTCACTGCGGTCGCCGATTCTCTCAAGGTCCTGAATCGCGTTGTACATCGCGCCCATAACCTTTCTGTCGTAGTCCATGATATCAAGACCGTTGATTTTTACAATATATTTCGTGATGCTGTGCGTCAGCTTATCAACGACGACCTCGTTCTCAGCCACCTTCTCGATCGCCTTGGTGTCCTTATTCAGAACGGCGTCAAGCGACCAGTTGAAGCTGTCGCGAGCCAGCGACGCGAGTCGAGCGCACTCCTTCTCTGTCTGCTGAACGGCAAACGGAGGCGCGGTGAGAATACGGGGATCGAGATATACCGCGACCTCGTCCTCGTCCTCTTCCTTGTCGGGCATAATCAGCTTGGTGAGCCTGATAAGCAGCGTGGACAAAGGCAGCAGCATTATTGTTCTGAGCACGTTGAACGCGATATGCACAGCCGAGACCTGCGCTCCTGGGTTGCCCTTGAGGAACGGAATCGACTCGACGATATGCGGAACGGAATACGGCGTCATACTCATCGAGAAGCAAATCACCGTAAGTATTATCGCGGCGATAAAGCTTGTCAGGAAATTACACAGCGCAACCTGCTTTGACTCGCGGTTCGCTCCCGCGGCTGAAAGGAAGACAGGCATACACGCGCCGACGTTCATACCGAATATGATGTAGATACAGTTCTCGATTCCGACAACGCCGCTCATCGCAAGCGCCATAAGAATACCGACAGACGCCGAGGAGCTCTGGACAATACCCGTGAACACCATACCTACAAGAAGTCCGAGCACAGGATTGGAGAGCGTCTGAGCGACATCGGCGACAACGGGATTGCCGTTGAGGAACTTGAACGTTTCGCTCATCATATTCATACCCATAAAGAGTATACCGAAGCCCGCCGCAATCTGGGCGTAGTAGCGATGGTTGTTTTTCTTTGTAAAGGTGATTACCGCTGCGCCCGCAAACGTAAACAGCGGCACGATCTCCTTGATGTTGATCGAAAGCAGCACCGACGTAGCCGTGGTACCGATTTTGGAGCCGAACAATATGCCGACCGACTGGTAAATGTCCATCAGTCCCGCGTTTACGAAACCGACGACCATCGCGTCCGTTGCCGAGGAGCTCTGGATAACAGCCGTTACCAGCAAGCCCACGAGCATAGCGAGAAACTTCTTGCTTGTGATTTTCTCAAGCAGTGTTCTCAGCTTGGAGCCCGCGGCAAGCTCAAGACCTTCACCCATCAGCTTCATACCGAGCAGGAACAGTCCCAGTCCGCCCGCTACGCTTATTACTTTAACAATGATGTCCCACATAAATTACCCTCCCAATCAGGATGTAATGCGGAGAGTTTATGACTTTTTTCAGCGTATATTTGTGCAAAAAAGTCAACTTTCACCAATTTCTATAATAATATACAACGCGTCAAATAATATTCCCGCATAGAATTATAAAAAATTTTCCAAGCCTTATTTAACAAGCTGGTATTATCAAAAGCTTTTTAGTGTCAAATTACTTTGTAAGGCGGATTTTTTGTCGCTGTTCACGACTGCCGTATAATTCGCTGAAAGTAAAAATTGCGGAGTTTTACTCATTTTTTGTTAAAAAATTAAAGCTGAGAGTTGAAATCCGAATCCGCCTGTGATATAATGCTAATATCGAAAAAAGCGAGGTGTCGATTATGAAATGTCCCTACTGCGGTTTTATTGAGTCGAAGGTTATCGACTCGCGTTCGGCAGATGACAACGAGCGTATACGCCGCCGCCGCGAATGCCTTAAGTGCGGCAAGCGATTTACTACCCACGAAATTATTGAAACCGTTCCCGTTATCGTCGTAAAGCGCGACAAGAGCCGCGAGAGCTTTGACCGCAATAAGCTGACGAACGGACTTCTGCGCGCGTGTGAGAAACGCCCCGTTTCCATCAATCAGATCGAGGAAATCGTAAACAACATCGAGTCCAAGGTTTACTCGGGACTTGACCGCGAGATCACAACACAGCAGATCGGCGAGCTCGCTATGGAACAGCTCAAGGATATTGACGAGGTAAGCTATGTACGTTTTGCCTCCGTTTACCGCTCTTTCAAGGATATCAACACCTTTATGGAGGAGCTCAACAAGCTGCTGAAAGAGAAATAATAAAAAACAAAAATATTACGGTCGGACAGACAGGTTCTTCCTTGAGAAGAACTGTCTCCCGACCGTTTTTGTTTTATGGCTGCCTGAGGATTCAAAAATCATAGGCTTTTGGATTTATAAAGAAGTATTTATGAATAGCCGCAGCTTCACTGTTCGTTGTAATTTGATAACGCTCTCAGCACGATAAACGCCGCGGCTCCTATGACGAAGCCCGTCACAAGTCCCGCTACAAGCAGTACGGGCAGGTAGTATGTCAGCGCCGTACTCCTCAGAATCAGCGCCGCCGCGGTAAGCTGACCTACATTGTGCAAAACGCCGCCGACTATGCTCACGCCGACCACGGAGAGCTTCAGGCGCTTGCAGATTATCATTCCGACCAGGCTGAGCACGCCGCCCGAAAAGCTGTACACCAGCGACAGGATGTTTCCGAAAAGCAGCCAGATCAAAAAAATCCTCACGAAAGAAACCGCCGCTGTTTCGGGGAGTTTCAGACGGTACAGAGCGACAACCACAACGATATTGGCGACTCCGAGCTTCACCCCGGGAACGCCGAAGTTAAACGGCAAAATCGCCTCGATATAGCTGAAAATCATCGCAAGGGCTATAAACAGCCCGACCTTAGCCGTCCGCTTTGCGGCGGACTCACTGCGCGACCGCGTCAATACCGTCACCGCCCTTCACTTCAACCACAATCCTGTGCGGCAGACAGACAATCGTCTCTCCCTCGCGGCTTATCGCACCCTGAACCACACAGTATTTATCGGGACAATCAGCGCTCTTCATACGGACACTGCCGCCGTCGATTACTACTACATTTCCGCCTAAATCTATTTCGCGGTTATCACTCAGCGGATACTGAGCCACGACATTGCCGTCCTTCGTGATAACGACCTCGCTTCCGCTCTCCCCCGTACGGTTAAACAGCAGAAAGCCCGCAACAGATAACAACAGGACTACGGCAATCGCGACGAAGTCCCGCCTGTTCATCAACTTACTCACCCGTGAGCCTCACCGTTGAAAATGTGTGAGAGGTCGCGGGTACAAATTTTTCAAATATGTCCGACGTTTTTATCTTCAGGCTCGAGGTATTCACACAGGGGTGACAGCCGACGTATTCCCCGCCGAGCACATCCTCGTCAACAAGAAGGTTTACAACTTTTTCGCTGTCATTCATCAGACCCATAACGCTCACAGCCCCGGGCTCGATATCGAGAAGCTCGAGCATCTTATCGGGAGACGCGAACGACAGTCGGGCGGAGTTGATCTGTGAGGTGAGCTTCTTTGTCTTGAACGGCTTATCGGCTGGCATCATCAGAAGGTAAAAAACGGTTTTCTGACGATTGCAGAGAAACAGATTCTTGCAGATTGTCGCGCCGAGGACCTCGTCTATCTCCTTGCAGACCTCCATTGTCTCAGCAGGCTCATGGTCAACCCGCTTATACTCAATCCCGAGCTTATCGAGCATATCATAAACACGGCTTTCACGCGGCAGCCTCTGCTGCGCATTGTCGGGACGTCCGTTGAATAATTCCATAGCTTTCTCTCCTAACAACATAATAACACTGTCATTATATAATAATCCGCACAAAAAGACAACACCCCCGAGGGGGTGTTGCCTTATGTTTAATTCTTTGAATCAATCAAGTGAATCAATCATGTGCGCGACATACATCTGAATCAATGTTACGTCACGGATGGTGAATTTGCCGTCCTTGTTAACATCGAGGAGTGCAAGCTTCTCGTCTGTCAACGGATAGTAGCCAAGCAGGATTCTCTGAGCGTATGTAACGTCGTTGATATTAACTGTACCGTTACCGTCAGCGTCACCCTTGACATTGGAAGGTGTTGACCATGTACCTGTCATTTTGCTGTTCTGACCGCCGTCCCAGCTTGTGATTGTGAAGGTACCACCGTCTACTGTTGTCTGGTCTTCTGTCTGGTTCCAGACGTTAGCCCATGCAGCTTCCTTGCCCTT
>JAHLBL010000152.1 GCA_020625635.1 bacterium | reverse complement strand
GCTTAAAAAGAGCGCGGGAGCAAAGTACCTTAATAACAGCAGCGCCGCGGCTCTCTACGGCGACGGCATCAGAGTAAAGCAGAGCTACAGCCTCAGCGGCGGCAGCAGCGACAAGAACGGGCTGAGGATCGCCCTGCTCAAGTCAAAAACGCTCTCCACGGAGCAGCTCATCTCACAGCTGAAGAAAAACAAGGCTGTGGCTGACGTATCGCCCAACTACCGCAAGAAGGCTTATGACATCACCGACGACACCTACAGCCGTTTCCAGTGGGCTCTTGAGAACAAGGGCGAAGGCACTGAGGGGCTCGACATAAAGCCCAAGGCGCTGTGGGACGCGGAAACCAAGTCCGAGGATGATCCGATAGTCGCCATTATCGACACGGGTATCGACCTTGAGCACGAGGATTTAAAGGACTGCCTGTGGGAGAATCCCTTCGGCAAAAAGCTCCTCGGTAAGCACGGTCTTGACCTCACGGGCGACATCGTCGATATGTCCCCGATGGACGACAACGGACACGGAACCCACGTCGCGGGTATTATTGCCGCAGCCGCTAACAATAAAAAGGGCATAAGCGGTATCAGCCCCGAGCACACAAAGATCATGGCGGTAAAAGGTCTCGACAAAGATGGCGGCGGCTATGACAGCACTCTGCTCGGCGCGTTCGAGTACATCTACAGAGCGAAGAAGCTCGGCGCTAACGTAACCGTTATCAACTGCTCATGGGGCGGCTACTCGGACGAAAACGAAATAAATATTTACGACAAATTATTCAACAAGCTCGGCGAAAAGGGAATCATCACCTGTGTAGCGGCTGGCAATGAAAGTACAAACCTCGACGGCAAGGATGAATTCGGCGACTATGTGATCGATGCTCCCGCGAGCAGCACAAGCCCGTACTGCATCACGGTAGCGTCCGTAGGTCCCGACGACAAGCTGTCCTACTTCTCAAACTACGGCAGAAAGTCAGTCGACGTCGCCGCTCAGGGTGACACTATTCTTTCGAGCGTCAACGAGCCCTGCTTTAACGTATCGCTCTACGATAAGGAAAAGCGCGACAGGCTCTGCTCATATTATCAGAACTTCGACGGCGAGCTGAAGGAAGGCGACTTCGGATATCCCGAGGTGCTCCCGACCTCCGACGAATACAAGAACGAAGAAAAGGTAAGCTTCAGACTTGACGACAAGCACTTCGGCAGCGAAGGCAAATCTCTGAGGATTTCCTTTGACGAGGAGTCGAAGAAGAAAAACCGTTTTGCGGTGCTCTCTGTCCCCTACACCGTTGAGGACGAGAAACAGCCTTACTCCATCAGCGTTATGGCGAGCTGCACAGACAAGGACGGCGGCTTCTATATTTTCGACGCCGACGCTGACGCGGACACTGACGAATGTCTAGAGGATATTTACGGAATAAACACCATATTCAAGAACTGGGGTCACTATGAGGAAAAGGTAAACAGCTACGAGTTCGACGACGAGGAAGAGACCGACGAGGACTACGACGACGAGGACTACGACGACGAGGACGAGGACGATAAGGAAGAGTTCAACAAGAACCGCAAGCTCGTCATCATCGTAATGGGCAAGGGCGACTTCTATATAGACGACCTCGCAGTCAGCAAGCAGGGCGCGGACAGCGCTGAGTTCGAAAAGTACGATTTCTACAGAGGAACCTCGATGGCAACTCCGTACGTTACGGGCGCGGTCGCGCTTCTGAGATACAAGCGTCCCGAGCTCAGCACGATCGACGCGGTAAACACCATCATAAACACGGGCAGACCGAGCGCGGCAATCGCAAAGAAGGTAAAGAGCGGAAAGGTCCTCTGCCTCGACAACCTCGATGAGCTTCCCCCGATGATAAACTCGGTTAAATACAACAGCGACGGCAACGTCGAAATCGACGGCTCGTTCCACGATATCTCCGCTGTTGAGGTAAACGATAATATTGTTTACCCCCTCAAGAGCGAAAACACGAAAATTATCATTCCCGACGACGGCTACAGCGCAAAGCCGACCGTATTTACGGTAAAGAACAAATTCGGCGAGGATTCCGTAACGGAGACGATCTCGAAGCAGAAGCTGTTTGAAAAAACAAAGCTCGTGAAGGGCGACACTCTCTACGCGAACAGCGTTGACTTCCACCCCGCGGGCAACAGAGCGTACAGCGTAGACAAGGTCACCAACACGATCGCGCTGCTCGAGCAGACCAAGAAGGGCTACAAGTTCCACGACAACAAGTACACCCCGGATTATGATAAGATCTACGGCAAGAAACACAACGTTCTGATTATTTCATCCGAGTACAAAGACGGCAAGATCTATATGCTGACGCTCAACAGGATCATGGGCAAGAAGAGCCTTACCCCGTTTGCTTACGAGTCAAAGTTCTGCTGCTATGATCTTAAGAAAAACAAGCTGACGGATCTGGGCGAGCTGCCCGACGAGATCACCGACGGCGCGTCGCTCGTATATTATAAGAAGAATTTCTACATCTTAGGAGGCTACGACCTCTTCAACGATAAATATCTCGACAGCGTGTACAAGTACAACGCCAAAAAGGCGATGTTCACTTTGCAGTCGGCGAAGCTTCCTTCGGGCAGAGCTTACTCGGAGTACATCGTATGCAGCGGCAAGATCGTCGGCGTTTACGGCGCTCAGGAGGACAGAAAGATCCCGCAGATCATCACCTTTGACGGCAAATCGTGGAAAACGAGCAAGACCGTTATCGAGAGCGAGGACTTTGTAGATCAGGGCAGCGACAAGCTTCCGCAGATCTACCCGGGCTCTCTCGGCTACCACAAAAACGGAGTTTTCTGCAACGGCGCTTTCATTACCGAAAAGGGAACCGCTCTCGTTTACAACGTGAAGAGCGACAAGCTTACCGCTTTCTCACGCACCGCCGCGACCGCTCCCTCAAAAACACGCGTCTACGGCACAACTCTCCCCAACTGCTTTATCGGCTTCAGCGCTACGGACAACAATTACGATTACGACGATGATGATTATTTCGACGATTACAATGCGGCAGCCGATAAGGATAAGGACAAGGACAAGGATAAGGACAAGGACGAAGAGGATGAGCTCTTTGACGACGAAGACGAAACTGACGATGATGACTATTTCACCATAGATACATATCTCGTAAAGCTCAAGAACAATCAGGCTGTCACCGAAGTCATTCTCAACAAGACGAAGCTCACGCTGCGCGCGGGAAAAACCGCCACATTAAAACCGACCATACTGTACGGCAAGGGTAAGACGACCTACAAGAGCAGCAACAAGAGAATCGTCAAGGTAAACTCAAAGGGCAAGATTACGGCTCTTAAAAAGGGCAAGGCAAAAATCACGGTAAAGAACAACGGCGCAAAGGCGACCGTAACCGTTACGGTCAAGAAAAAAGCCAAAAAGAAAATAGTGTTCTGATCAAACGCAAAAACACGGTCGGGCAGATAAGGTTCACATCAACCTGTCTGCCCGACCGTTTTATTATTCTGTTATTTTATTCTGTATATGCCGTCCAGCCTGAGCCGTCGAAAATCTGGTTATCACCAGGGATGGTGAGGTCGTTAGTCTTTCCGCCGCTGCCGCTCTCGTCGTAGATATAGGCGTAAACCTGTCCCCAGTTGTACTGCGAGTCGTCAAAGTAGATATGCGTTACGTCGTCGCGATTTCGTTTCTTAAAGGTGAATGATTTTTCGAGCGTTTCCTCGGCGTTTGTCGCCTTCATCTCAACCTCGAAAATAGTGCCGTCCTCGATATCGTCGCCGATTTTGAAGGTGTCGCCGTTCTTTACCTTGAACGACTTTCCGCCGTTCAATATAATATATATGGAATAATTTTTCTTTTCAATATCCTGTGTCTATCTGTAACCCAATTCAGCTTTATTCACAAAATGCAGTGTCAAAAACTGTGTAATACGCCACGAGCGAATGGAGACAAAAAAGTTCGGGCAGGCAGCGTTTCCGATCACGGAAGCCTGTCTGTCCGAACATAAATTGTTATTCACTTTGATTCTTCTGCTTTTTGATTACCTTCATTCGGGAGAATTCCTCTCTGTCCTTCTCGTCGAGAGCGTCGGTTATGAACTTGACCGTCTCCTCGAATTTCGGAATCATAATATTCTTCAGAGCGTTGGCGCGCTTCTGAGTTGTCTTTATCGAGTTCGCAAGGCGGTAGACGCTGTTCTCGATCTCGGCGAGCTCGGCGGTGAGGATCTTAACCTCCGTAAACTTGGTGAACGCGTTATCGAGCGCGGTGCTGGTGGAGTTAAGACCAAAATGGAGCTTGCTCCTGTCGGGGGCGTCCATCCTGACGATCGGGATCTCGACGCCCATTACCGAGCGGTAGTCGAGCGTGAGCGAATCCTCGACGGGGATCGTCTTGCTGATTTCGGAGCAGTAGCCGTGGACGATATTCGCGGTCTGGAGCGCAAAATACGCCTCGGCGTAGGTGTCGTCGATTTTGCCCTGGATCTCGTTAGCCTTATCTATGAGCATCATCATCTCGCGTATGAGGATATTGCGCTTCTTATCCATAAGCTCATATCCCATTTTTGCGAGAGCCAATGATTTTTTTGTATTCATCAGATTGCCCTT
>JAHLBL010000151.1 GCA_020625635.1 bacterium | reverse complement strand
GGTTCATACCCGAAGTGTCGTAGGTTCAAGTCCTATTTCCGCTACCAACGGCCCGGTGGTCAAGCGGTTAAGACACCGCCCTTTCACGGCGGTAACACGGGTTCAATTCCCGTCCGGGTCACCATAAACTGCTGGTGTGGTGGAATAGGCAGACACAAGGGACTTAAAATCCCTCGGACTTATAATCCGTACCGGTTCAAGTCCGGTCACCAGCACCATACCAAAACAACAGCCGTCCGTCAGGACGGCTGTTGTTTTAACGGCGAAAGCCTGAGGTTATGTGACAAATTCAATTAAAATGAAAATTTTTTAAAAAAATTTGAAACTAAATGATGGTTTATCCACACTACTATAGTGAGGAGCGGAAAATATGGTCGACAATATTATCACCTCCCGTTTCAATGAGATCTACGACTCAACCAACAAACAGGCACTTGCGTACATAACGGCTAAATGCTCGAATTTTGAGGACGTCAATGACATTCTTCAGGAGACGTACATGGAGCTGTATGACACTATGTTGAAGAAGGGCGCGGATTACATTGACAACGCTGAGGCATTCGTGATTGAACTCGCGAAACGAAAAGTCTACAGACATTACACCTTGATTCAGCGAATGAAGGCTAATATGTCGCTGTCTGTTGTTACCGCAGCAGAGGATAAGGAAATTATTGAATACGAAATCAGCGAAATGGATTTAGAAGAGAGTATCTGTACCAACGAGCTTGCGGCTGAAATCGAGAGATTGCTTCAAAAAAAGCCGCAGGATATCAGGAAGATATTCTTCCTCCGATTCTCGCTCGAGCTGACGCTCGGTGAAATTGCCGAGCTGATGGGACTCGGCGAGTCTCAGGTTAAGAACAAGCTCTACCGAACGATTAACGAAATCCGTACATACTACAGAGAGGGTGAGAGTCAGTGAAAGAGAATCAGTTTTTAAAAACGGTAACGGACAGACAGATGCCCGATTTGGAAGCAATAAGGGAAAAATGCATCAATCAGACACCCCAAAAGCAGAGCAAGGCTAAGATATTGACCTTTAAAAGCTCGCGCTTTATAGCCGTCGCGACAGTATCCGCGCTGGCGCTTACGGGTATGATTGC
Source organism: bacterium (assembly GCA_020625635.1). Taxonomy (GTDB): domain Bacteria; phylum Bacillota; class Clostridia; order Oscillospirales; family Acutalibacteraceae; genus Ruminococcoides. Next base: position 3,508 of record JAHLBL010000151.1, on the reverse strand, counting down.
CGCGCTGGCGATGCCGGGCGGACTTATTTTCAAACAGCCCGAGAACCCGCCTGTCACAGCAACGACAGACGCCCCGACAGAACCCGCAACAAAGGAAAAAATAAGCCATACCCTTCCCGCTAAGGAAAAGCCGAAGAGCTCCTCGAACGGCGAAAACAGCGGAAAAGGCGATGAGTCTGACGCTCCGAAGACAAGCACAGAGCTTTGCATCCTGCGTATGCAAGACGCGGGATACGAAATTGACGAGCTGTACGATTTAGGCAAGGCGGGAGATTACAACATCTGCCTTGCGAAGTCAGGCGACGGTAAGGATTGCTCCGCCGAATACATCATCGGGGACTATGTATTCAAAACCGACACCCGATATTCTCCGTACGGTCCCGCGCTCTTTGCTGTCGGCGAAGAGCAGGTCTTCACACTCGAGGACGCTTACAGGCAGCGCCTCTTCGGCGATGATTTTAACGATGTTGTCGAGCTCGTTAAAAACGCCGACGAGACAGGAGATTTCTCCGTAACGGTTGACGACAACGGAGCCAAACAGGTTCATTTCAGGGAATTCTATAATAATCCTGATACACTGACACTCGCGAACCTCGGCACCGCAGGCGAAACCGAAATCTGCTACGTCATTACCGATATGCGTTATGACGGCGAAAGCGAAATCAAGCTCGGCGACTATACTTTCTCCATGAACGGCTCCCAGGCGATTAATCCTCATGGTCTGTTTGTCGTATATTACGACGAGGTTTATACGCTTGACAACGCGCTGGAGCTCGGTATTGTTGACGACCTTGACACGGTTATGGAGGTCGTGCTCGCTAAGGCAGACGTCATCGACTACAACTGGAGCGTTTCAAAGGACGAGCCTCAGGAAGATGATAATATTGAAACGACCGAAGCTATAGAAGAAACCACAAAAGACGAAAACGAATAATCACACACCCAAAATCGGGGCAGCTCTGATGGAAAGAGCTGCCCCGTTTTTCACGAAAAATCAAGTATTTTTAGATTTACCAAGCTTTCTCACTTTGACTGTCGCCACATCCTTCAAGAGCGAGTATGTGACGTAAGCGTAGGCGGCGAGATAAAATATCGTAACCCATTTCAGGTCGAGCACATCATAAGAGAATAAATAGTGGCTGTAGCCGCACAGGCTCGCCATATTGCACACAAGCGCAACCCACACATCCCTTTGGTACACAACAGCGTAGATAATTACGAGAATATCAAGCAGATACGCGTAACGCTCGTGCATTGAGGGAAGGAATACGATACACGTAAACACCGTCCACACGGCTGTGAGAAGGAGTATTCTTCTGTCGGAGAAATCGACACGCTTGTAAATAAGGAGAACAAGCATTACTCCGAGCACCGCTACAGTAAGCAATATCGCGAAATTCTTCAGCAGATAGAAGTTTCCACTGCTCAGTCCGTTGCAGAGAAACGCGTACAGGTTGGGACAATTCATCTGGATCTGAGTGCCGACGTTACTCTGATCTACATATATCTTAAAGATATCGCCGAAGCTTCTGCCGAAAAGGATCGCGGGAAGGCAGAAGATAATATCCACAACAGGTATAATCAAAAAGTAAATAACGGAAAACTTTCGCGTCAGCACATAGTAGAACAGATAGAACGGCAGAATAAACACAAATTGCAGCTTGAACGTAAAAGCGAGCGCAAGCAATACAAACGACGGGATAGTCTTTTCCCTCAGCAGGAAGAAGAGCGAAAAGATTATGAACGAAACATAAATCGAATCGCACTGAGCCCAGAAAGACGAGTTCAGAATAACCGTAACCGAACAGAATGTAATCGAATAAGTCAGAAACGGAACGAGCTTACTTTTTCTGCCGCACAGCTCATAAGCGAGCAGAGCGCTTCCGACGGACAGCGCCAAGTCGAAGAATACCGAAATCGCTTTATATGCATAGAGCCCGTTGTCGGCAAAACGCGAAAACACAAAAATCAAAAGCTGATAAGGTATATTGTAGTTACCTACCTGCTTAGCCAGAATCTCCGTATCGGCGTAATATATCTCATCCCACCAGACCGAAAGAAACGACCTGAAATCCCAGCTTACAAAATCAAAACCACATATGCGGATCAACAGTCCGAACACCGTTACACACGCAAAACCTATCAGCAAGATATTTTTACGTAAAAAATCAAAAAACTTATTTTCAACCTTAGTCATTATAAATCCTCTGTTAATTCGGACAGACGCTTCCTGAGAAAAGGAAACCCGCCTGTCCGATCGCTTTTTCTATATTATTAAATAACCTTTGAGAGAAACTCCTTGAGACGCGGGCTCTTCGGGTTCGTAAAGAACTCCTCAGGTTCGCCCTGCTCCACGATCACGCCCTCGTCGATAAAGATCACGTTCGTACCGACCTCGCGCGCAAAGCCCATTTCGTGAGTGACGACTGCCATCGTCATACCCTCACGCGCAAGGCTCTTCATAACGTCGAGAACCTCGCCGACCATCTCGGGATCGAGTGCGGAGGTGGGCTCGTCAAAAAGAAGAACGTCGGGATTCATACAGAGAGCGCGTACAATAGCGATACGCTGCTTCTGACCGCCCGAAAGCTGCGAGGGATAGGCGTCCGCCCTGTCGGCAAGTCCGACTCTCTCGAGCAGCTCCATAGCCTTTTTCTCGGCTTCCTCGCGGCTCATTTTGAGCAGGCGCATTGGTCCGAGCGTCATATTCCTGAGCACAGTCATATGCGGGAAAAGGTTGAACTGCTGGAACACCATTCCCATCTTCTGACGGTGGAGATTTATGTCGACAGAGGGGTCGGTGATATCCGTACCCTCAAAGAGGATTCTGCCGTCGGTCGGCTCCTCGAGCAGGTTGAGACAGCGCAGGAACGTGCTCTTGCCCGAGCCCGACGCGCCGATGATAACAACCACGTCGCCCTTGTTGATTTCGAGGTCGATTCCCTTCAAAACCTCAAGGTCTTCAAAATACTTGTGCAGGGCTTCAACCTTAATCAGCACATTATTATCAGTGGTCACTGTTTCTCAGCCTCCTCTCCAGCTTCTTCAGGAAGAAGCTGAGAATAAGTACAAGGATAAGGTAAATTATCGCTATAGTGATAAGCGGGAAGAACGGCTCATAGGTTCTTGAGCGGATAATATCGGAAGCCTTTGTAAGGTCGACTATCGCTACGTAACCCGCGACGGAAGTCTCCTTGAGGAGAACAATGAACTCGTTGCCGAGAGCGGGGAGCACATTCTTAAGAGCCTGGGGCAGGATTATGAAGAGCATCGTGCTCTTGTAGTCAAAGCCGAGCGAGCGGCTCGCCTCGAACTGTCCCTTATCGATCGACATAATACCCGAGCGGACGATCTCGGCGACATACGCGCCCGAGTTGATACCGAAGGCGAGGATTGCCGCGAGGATTCCGTTGTCCCACGACGCAAAGATAATGAAGTACATTATCATAAGCTGAACGACAACAGGAGTTCCGCGGATTACCGTGATGTAGATATTCGCAATCGCGTT
>JAHLBL010000150.1 GCA_020625635.1 bacterium | reverse complement strand
ACCTGCTTATGCATAATCTCTAAAAAACAAGTATTAATTTTGTAAAAAAAGGTTGATTTTTTTTGCGCTTTTGTGTAAAATGATAAGTAATGAATTATGTCATACACTGGTTTTTGTAATATTGATTAATGAAATTAACGAAACGAGGAAAAAGATTATGTCTAACAGATTATTTCAGAGTATAATTCATCAGATGAAGGACGCGGTTGACCGCACTATCGGCGTTATTGACGAAACGTCGGTTGTTATCGCCTGCTCCGATCTCGGCAGAATCGGCGAGGTAGACGAGAACGTCAACAGCGAGACCTTGGTTTCTACCACACCCTTTGTTGTCGGCGGTGTGACCTATAAGGCTTTCGGCAGCGCTAACCGCTCCGAGTACGCTGTGTTCGTTATCGGCGACGATGACTACGCGCTCAAGGTTTCCACACTTCTTTCAATTTCCCTTACCAACATCAAGCAGTACTATGATGAAAAGTACGACCGCTCAAACTTTATCAAGAATGTTATTATGGATAACATCCTCCCGGGTGATATCTATCTCAAGGCAAGAGAGCTTCACTTCAACTCCGATGTAATGCGCGTCTGCCTGCTTATCCGCATCACTTCCAAGACCGAGGTTTCCGCTCTAGATGTAATCCAGAATCTTTTCCCCGACAAGTCCAAGGACTTTGTTATCAATATCAACGAGACGGAGATTACCCTCGTCAAGGAAATCTCCGAGTCAACCGAGAGCAAGGACCTAGAAAAGCTCGCAAGCTCAATCTCCGATACGCTTTCCTCCGAGTTCTATACTCACTGCGTAATCGGTATCGGTACAGCCGTTACCGGCATCAAGGATCTCGCGCGTTCCTTCAAGGAGGCTCAGGTAGCTCTTGAGGTAGGAAAGGTGTTCGATACAGAGCGCAACATCATCAGCTACGACAACCTCGGTATCGCACGTCTTATCTATCAGCTGCCCACAACACTCTGCGATATGTTCCTCAAAGAGGTGTTCAAGCGCGGTTCGATTGAGACTCTCGACCAGGAAACACTCTTTACGATCCAGAAGTTCTTCGAGAACAACCTCAATGTTTCCGAGACTTCACGTAAGCTCTTCGTTCACCGTAACACCCTCGTATATCGTCTTGAAAAAATCAAGAAGCTCACAGGTCTTGATCTTCGCGAATTCGAGGACGCTATCGTATTCAAGGTAGCCCTTATGGTTAAGAAGTATCTTTCAGCCAGCCCCACAAAGTATTGATTACGGGCTGAGTATAATTAATTGAAATAACAGTAAGATAATGGTAAGCGGTAAGGGGACTGATGAGTAGAATTGTGTTTGTCGCCTGCTGCTTACCATTTCCGACTTATATTGAACTCAAATGAATAACAGATATTTTCTGTCTGTTTTTATCTGAGATTATTATGGTGATTTTATGGATAAAATGATTGAATTCAAGAATGTATCCAAAACCTACTCCAACGGAACTCACGCGCTTAACAACGCCAGTATCACTGTAGATAAGGGCGAGTTTGTGTTTATCGTGGGAGCTTCTGGAGCGGGTAAGAGTACGTTCTTAAAGCTTATTATGCACGAAGAAACGCCATCGCGCGGCACGATTGTCGTAAACGGCGTGAATGTTTCAAAAATCAAGCGCCGCAAGATTCCGTATCTGCGCCGCAATATGGGTATCGTGTTCCAGGACTTTCGTCTTATTGAGAAGATGACGGTCTACGACAACGTGGCGTTCGCTATGCGCGCCATAGGCGCGAACCCCTCGGTTGTCAAAAAGCGCGTGCCGTATATCCTTGAGCTTGTCGGTCTCGCGGACAAGGCTAAAAGCCGTCCGAGCGAGCTGTCGGGCGGTGAGCAGCAGCGCGTAAGTCTCGCGAGAGCTCTCGTTAACAATCCGCCTATTATTATTGCCGACGAGCCTACGGGTAACATTGACCCCGAGATGAGCTATGAGATTATCGAGCTCCTCTCCGAAATCAACGCGCAGGGCACTACGATCCTCGTAGTTACTCACGAGCACGAGCTTGTGCGCCACTTTAACAAGCGTGTTATCGAGATCGAAAAGGGACGCGTTATCAGCGACTCAAAGAGCGACACGGAAAGCCTCGAAGTCAACTACAGCGACGACGAGTACAAATTCCAGAATGACTTTGACTGAGAGGAGGCGGTACTGTGCATTTAAGAGGATTCGGCTATCTTATTAAAGAGGGCTTCAAGAACGTCTGGTCAAACCGTATTATGAGTATTGCCTCGGTGTGCGTGCTCGTTTCCTGTCTTATTATGACGGGAAGCGCCGTGCTTTTCTCGGCAAACGTCCAGTCGGTTGTAGACACTGTTCAGGCGAAAAATGAAACCACATTCTATTTTGAGAAAAATCTCTCCCGTCCCGAGGGCGTAATGATTTGCAAGGACATTGCGAAGATGGACAACGTCGAGAGCGCGGAGTATTATTCAAAGGATAAGGGACTTAAAACCCTTAAAAAGCTTACGGGCGAGGATATCTACGACGATTTGAAGGGGGAGAAGAACCCGCTTCCCGACGCTGTCAAGGTCGTTATGAAGGATCCGTCGATTTCCGCGTATGACAAAACGGTAAAGAAGATCCTCGCTGTCAAGGGCGTTGACAGGGTTACGGATCACCGCTCGTTTGTAAAGCGTCTTACAAATATCAACAACGTCGTACAGATACTGAGCATTGTTATCATAGCGGCGCTGGGAATCATTTCGCTGTTCATAATCTCCAACACGATCCGAGCGACGATGTTCAGCAGACGTTTTGAAATCAGCATTATGAAATCCGTCGGAGCGACAAACTCCTTTGTGCGTATACCTTTTATAGTAGAGGGTATGGTTATAGGACTTATCGCCGCGATACTTTCGATCGTCGGTATTTCCTTCCTCTACGTTGGAATTATGAATATCATCAGCGATATTATGCATATCGAGTATATCCCGCTTGAGAACCTTATTGTATATGTAGCCGCGGTATTTGTATGCGCGAGCCTGCTTATAGGCGCGCTTTCGGGCTTTATCTCGATCCGCAAATACCTCAAGCGCGAGGGTAACGAGCTCCTCGGATGGTAAAGAAGGTAAGAATATGAAGAAAAAGATAATAGCGGCTTTGCTCGCTGTCGTTATGCTGACACTTCCGTTCGTTATTCCGTCGGTTTCCGCCGATGAAACGACCGATAAGTACAACAGCAAAATTGACAGTCTGAAGGAAAAGGAAGCCGAATATCAGAAACAACTCGACGAAGCCAAGTCGGATATCGCCGATAAGGAGAAGTACAGCGACAGCCTCGTCAGTCAGATCGGCGTTCTCAGCGAGGAAATCGAGGAGTACAACAATCAGATTTCCGAGCTGAACGACGATATATATGAAAAGCAGCTTGTAATCAACAAGGCAAAGAAGAAAATCACAAGACAGATGGATAAGCTGAAGGAGAGGCTCTATTCAATCTACGTATCGGGTGACGTCAGCAGCCTTGAAATTATTCTCGGCGCCAAGGATTTCTCCGACTTCCTCGACAAGGTGGAGCTCATAAAGACGCTTTCCGCCTACGACAAGGATCTTATCGACGGAATCCAGAAGAAGCTCGACGCTGTAAAGGACGAGAAGACGGAGCTCCAGAAGAGCAAGACGAAGGTTGAGGGATACCGCTCGGAGCTCACGGGCAAGCAGGATAAGCTCAACACTCTGCTCGAGGAGAACGAGGAGGTTCTCGCGTCGCTTTACGACGACCGAGATAACGCCGAACAGCTCATTAAGAACGCTAAGGCTCAGGAAGCGGAGATCATCTCCAAGATCGAAGCCTACAACGCCAGAAAGGCAGCCGAGCAGGAAAAGAATAACAATAATAACAACAATAATAATAACAGCGGTAATAACGGCGGCGGAAACGATACTCCAACGCCGACCGGCTCATATACATGGCCTGTTCCGGGATATTACTATGTAATCTCACCGTTTGACGAGGACAGAGGCTACAGCCACAAGGGTATTGATATCACGGGCGGCGGAATTATGGGCGCGACAGTTGTTGCCGCCGACGGCGGTACTGTAATCGACTCGAACAACACGTGTACCCACAACTGGGGCAAGAACGGCTCCTGTGGCTGCGGAGGCGGTTACGGCAACTACGTTATCATCGACCACGGAAACGGAAAGACTACGATCTACGGTCACCTTTCCAGCGCGTCCGTATCCTCGGGACAGACGGTCAGCCGCGGAGAGACGATAGGCTATGTCGGTTCCACAGGCTGGTCAACAGGCGCGCACCTTCACTTTGAGACACGCTCGGGCGGTGTTGCGTACAACCCGATGTCGGAGTTTTAAGGTCTGTTTATGTGTAACAGTCGGGCGAAAATTCAGATTTTTGCCCGACTTTTTCCTTTTTATACTATATGTGGGGTAATCTGCATAAATAATCCGCATAATATTCTCAATTTTTTCGTAAATACCCTTGACTTATCGCTTGACTTATGATAAACTAATTGTACCTCGAAAAAGGGGCTTATTTTTTTGCGTCCTTTTGAGGGAGGCTAATTTTATTCCGAAAAATAACGGGAGGTGCCGTCAATGAGAGTAAAAATCACTTTGGCTTGTACAGAATG
>JAHLBL010000015.1 GCA_020625635.1 bacterium | reverse complement strand
TACACAAAGAAGCTTCCGCTCATTCTCGCGGGTCTCGCGTTTGCCGGCGCGGTTCTGTGCAGTCCTTATCTCGCCGTCGCGTACGCGCTCTATATCGTTTGTGTTCTGGCGCATATTATAATCAAGAAGGTATTCGCGGAGAAGGAGCTGAAATTCGCGCTTACAACAGACCTTTTCTCGCTTAAGACATTTATCTGGTTTACCGTCGGCGTCGCCGCTTTAGCGGTAGTTGTAACGGGAGCAATCGTAATTAAGACAGGTATCGGAGCTATATTCGAGAACCTGCCGAAGATGCTCCTCGACCCCGAGCATCCGCAGCTCAGCTTTATGGACAAGCTCAAATACTATCATCAGTTCACCGCGAAATGTCACCCAAACTTCCGTATGGCGCTGTGGGCTTACGGCGCAGTGCTGTTCGTGATGATCTGCGATATGAAGCGCAAGAAGCACCGCGCTCCCTACCTTATCGCAAGCATAGCAATTACGGTTTTCTGCTACATTATGTTCATCCCGCAGATGGAGCTCAAGTACTACAACGCCATGATGTACCCGATGCTCTTTGTCGGAATCACCTCGTACATTCTCTGTGAGAACAAGCCCCGCACTCTGCTCACCTCGCTGTTCGCGTTGGGCGTGATCTATTCGTTCGCGGTTTGCTTCTCCTCCAACCAGTACTTCTACGTCATTTCAATGGCTATGAGCGTAGCCAACATCGCGAGCTTCGTTTTCCTCGCGCAGCTTATAAAGGAACTGTGTCAGACCGACGACAACCTCGACTACGCGCTGTTTCTTAAGCGTTTCGCGCTTGGCGGCACGGCGTTTATGCTGGCTCTGCTCGGCTTCTGTGAGCTCGGAATCAGAACGAACGCCTGCTTCTGGGAGGGCAAGGACCTCTCAATCCTCAATACCCAGATTACCTGCGGTCCCGCCAAGGGCATATACACAACTCCCGAGAGAGCTCAGGATTACGAGAATATTTACAACGATATTCAGTACTTCAACAATGTAGACAAGGACAACATCCTCTGTCTTACCGCAAAGACATGGGCATATCTCTCGCTTGACGATATGGGCTACGGCACATTCTCGGCGTGGCTTTCGGGCGAGAACAACGCCGCGCTCTCAAGGCTCGACACCTTCTACCGCGCCAATCCCGAAAAGCGTCCGCGCTACGTTTACGTACCGCTTAACGGCACATGGGATTACAGTTATCTCTATGTTTGGCTCGCGCAGAACGGCTATGTCCGCATAGAAGATGCCGACAGCAGCGTCGGACTTAAATATGTAAGTGTAAAATGATACAAAAAGGGGCAGTTCGATGAACTGCCTCTTTAAATTTAGTAATTTTAAGCTTTAACAATAGTCGCGCCGCCTACAACGACGTCGCCGTCATACATCACCACAGCCTGACCTTCGCAGATCGCTCTCTGCGGCTCGTCAAAAACTATGTGGAGCCTTCCGCTGACTATCTCAGCCGACGCGGGCTGTTCCTTCTGATTATAACGGACCTTGGCGCTGATTCTGATTGGCTCGGTAATCTCCTCCTGTGAAATCAGATTGATGTCCTCAGCCCACAGCTCACGGGAGAATAAGTCGTCGTTCGTACCGAGAACGACGCGGTTTTCCTCCAAATCCTTGCTGCAAACATACATAGGAGCGGGGAGCGCCAGTCCGAGTCCCTTGCGCTGACCGATCGTATAGCGGATTATTCCCTTGTGCTCGCCGAGCACTTTTCCGTCCTTATCGACGAATTCACCGCACGGATACTTTCTGCCCGTATAGTTCTCGATAAACTCGGCGTACTTTCCGTTCTGAACGAAACAGATATCCTGACTGTCGTGCTTTCTCGCGTTGACAAAGCCGTTGACCTCCGCAATTTCGCGCACCTCGGTTTTGTTGAGCGAACCGAGAGGAAACAGCGTGTGAGCGAGCTGCTCCTGCGTAAGCGAATACAGCACATAGCTCTGGTCCTTGGACGAATCCAGCGCCTTCTTCAGCAGATAGCGACCTGTGCTTTCGTCCTTTCCGATCTGCGCGTAATGTCCCGTTACGACATAATCCATCCCGAGCTCATACATTCTCTTCATAAGCCTGTCGAACTTGATATAACGGTTGCAGTCTATGCAGGGATTCGGAGTAGCTCCTACCTCGTAGGCTCTGATAAACCGTTCTATGACCTCTTCGTTAAAGCTGTCGCTGAAATTAAAAACATAGTAAGGAATAGAAAGTCTCGCGCAGACCGCTCTCGCGTCGCTGATATCATCGAGCGAGCAGCAGGTGTTTTCCCTGCTCACTCCCGCGTTCTCGTTATCGTAGAGCTTCATCGTTATTCCCGTGGGCTCGTAGCCCTGTTCCTTTATAAGAAGAGCGGCGACTGAACTGTCAACGCCGCCGCTCATCGCAATCAATGCTTTTTTCATATTATCCCAGTCTTATCATCTCGTCGATGCACTTCTTCGCGTCGCGGATGGTTTTTTCGTCCATAACGAGTTCTTCCCCGCCCTCGCCTTTAACGCAGTTATACAAGTCAACAAGCGTAGTAGATCTCATATTGGGGCAGATAAGCTTCTGTGAAAGATAGTAGAAGCTCTTGTCGGGGCACATATACTGCAAGTGCTCCTGAATACTGATTTCCGTACCGATGATAAACTCTTTCTTATCGGAATTTACGGCGTAGTTCATAATACCCGAGGTCGAGCCTACATAATCAGCCATAGCGGCTACCCTGGGAGTACATTCAGGATGCACCAGAAGCTCCGCGTCGGGATGAAGCTGCTTCGCGCGCTTTACGTCGTCGGTATTGACTGCCGCATGGATCGGACATCCGCCCGAGAGGAGCTTGAACTCCTTATCGGGTATCTGAGCGGCTACGAAGGCGCCGAGGTTGCAGTCGGGTATAAAAAGGATTTTATCGTTCTCGATCTTCTTGCAGATCTCAACAGCCGACGACGATGTCACGCAAACGTCGCAAATCGTCTTTAGATCCGCCGTAGTATTGATATAAGCCACAACGGTATAGTCGGGGTATTGCTCCTTTACCCTGCTGATGAGTTCTCTGTCCATCTGGTCTGCCATGGCACAGCCCGCGTCAGGATTGGGAATAAAAACGTGCTTGTCGGGAGAAAGTATCTTACAGGTTTCAGCCATAAAACGCACGCCGCTCATTATTATGTTCTTATTTTCTACCTTTGAAGCGTCAACACTGAGCTTATAGGAGTCGCCCGTATAGTCGGCGACCTCAAGAATCTCACGCGCCTGATAGCTGTGAGCGAGTATGCAGATATCCTTTTCCTTTTTGAGTCTGAGTATCTCGTTCTGAATTTGTGCTATGGTCATCATTTTCAACACCCCTTTGGTTGTATTATACATATGGGCATTATTTTTTTCAATAGTTTCCATAAAATTATATTTTTTATACATTTTTACTATTTACTTTTGTTTTTTTGTGTGCTATAATTCATATGTACTGATATACGCATTGTGTAAAAATGCGACTTGAAAGGAATGATAGAGAAATGAAAAGAGTGTTCTCAATAATCGTTACGGTGATTATTCTTGCATTAAGCATAACACCTGCTTTCGCAGATGTACCAAGCCCATTACCCAGCATCGACTATAAAATCCGTGTTCACAACACCAAGGGCGGAACAGGAACATATACGACAAAGAAAGACAAGGACGGTAAGCACGCCACTATCACCGCCCATCCGAAGAACGGCTATAAGTTTGACCATTGGGTGATCGAAGGTAAGTACGACCTTGAAAAGGGTGATTTACAGAACCCCGAGCTTACGATCCTTATGAAGAGCGATATTGAGGCTACCCCCTATTTCACACCGGAGAAAGGCAAGCAGAGCGACACGCCTTCAAAAATAAGCTACGACGACGGACCCGAGTCGCCGAAAACAGGAGGGTCGCCATACGCGCCGCTGCTGTTCCTCGGAGTATTCGTTATATTGATCGCGGGCGCAGGCGTTAAGCTCGCCGCTTCAAAAAAATAATATGAACTTATAAGGTTGCCGATTTTCGGCAACCTTTTTGTTTTTTTGTTTTCAGATTATTACTCCGAATTATTGACAGAAAGCGCGAAAAACTATATAATGTATCTGTATATAATGAGAACAGGTGCGTGATTTTATGAAAAACGCTTCTTCTACAAAAAAGATTATCAGCGCCGCAGTCACAATCGTGGTAATTATTCTAATTATCGCGGTTGCGGGTTTTATCGGGTATAAATCCTGCGTGCAATCCGCTCCCGTTAACGAATACCGTGTAGAAGCCACTGAGGAATCAGGTACCGAAGGCAGCAAGGACATTACCGCGAGCGGCAGCGAAAAGTCAAAAAAGGCAAAGAATCCGATTGACTTCAAGTCGCTTCAGAAGAAGAATTCCGAAGCGTTCGGCTGGATTTACATTCCCGGTACGAATGTTGACTACCCGATATTGCAGAGCGAGTCCGACGATAACTTCTATCTTCACCGCGATCTCAACAAGGATTATAAATACGCGGGTTCAATTTATATGCAGTACTGCAACTCAAGCGAGATGACCGACCGCGTGTCCGTACTGTACGGTCACAATATGATGGACGGCTCTATGTTCGCCTCGCTGCACAGGTTTGAGAGCCAGGACTTTTTTGATAAGCACCGCTGGTTCTACATATATCTGCCTAAACAAAAACTGACTTATGAAATCGTGTCTGCTTACGAATTCGACTCCAGACATATTATGAATTCATACAACTTCGCGGAAAACAAGATATTCAAGGATTATCTTGAAACTATCCAGAATCCGCGCGCGCTCGTCAGCAATGTGCGCGAAAAGCTGCACCACAAGCTCACAATCAAGGATAAAATCGTAACATTGAGCACATGTCTCGATTCGGGAGACGGAAGGTATCTATTACAGGGGGTATTGGTAAAGGATGAATCTACAAGGTAATGGTAATAACCATAACAACAAACGCAACCTTGAGGATGAAAACGACGCGTTTATAAGCTTTAAACAGAGCTCGGACTACGAGCGAATCACGGGACAAAAGCCCATTACGGAAAACGCCGACGGCTCTGTCGATTTAAGCAGCGACGAGGAGCGCAAGGAAAAGCTCCGCGAAGCTATCGAGATGGAGAACTCCTCCGCTTACGAAGACCTCGACGACTTCGTTTACAAACAGAATAAAAAGAGAGCAAAGAGCAGAGGTCACCACCATCACCACCATCACCGAAGCCCCTCGCGGTTGTCTCCGCAGAGCAGTCACCGCTCATCGTCAAAGAAAAAACAGCATAAGCACCGCCACCACTTCCGCAAGCATCACCACAGAAAGCGTATGAAAAAGTGGAAGAAGATACTGATCGGTCTTTTGATTTCGATAGTCAGCCTGCTTCTTATAGCGGTTATCGTTTTTGCCGTACTCGTCAACGCTGGTAAGAAGGAGCTGCTCGACAAAGGCTTCTTTAACATCGATGTTCCCTCGAGCATCGACGCTCAGGTCAGCGACTCGGGTAATTATATCGAATACAACGGTCACAAGTATAAATACAACGATAATATGACCAGCATACTCTGTATGGGTATCGACAGGGAAAAGCTCGGAACCATAGGCGACAACACAGGTACGGGCGGTCAGGCGGATACGCTCTTCCTTCTCGCGATGGATTTATCGACAGGAAAATCCACGGTAGTCAATATCTCGCGTGATACGATGGCGGAGATCGACATTTACTCTCTCCATAACGAGGTATATCTCGGCAAGGAAAACGCGCAGATCTGTCTTGCCTATTCCTACGGCGACGGCAAGGAATCGAGCTGCCGCCACGAGGTCGACGCCGTCAGAAGGCTGTTCTACAACCTGCCGATAAACACCTATTACGCGCTCGAGATGGACGGAATAGGCGCAATCAATAATTCCGTCGGCGGAGTAACGGTAACATCGCCCGAAACGATCGGACCGTATAAGGAGGGAGAATCCTACAACCTGTGGTACGAGAGCTATTATCCCAAAGGCGATGAATGGAAAAACCCCGTCACCTTTGTTCAGTCGCGTTCGCACTCTACGGTAGAGGGCAACAATATGCGTATGCAGCGGCAGAAGGCATACCTCGACGCTTTTGCCTCCGAGGTTTATGACCAGACAAAGGGCAATATCACAACCCCTGTCAACATCTTTAACGCCGCGTCACCGTACGCCTGCTCAAACCTTACGCCCGCAAAGGTGTCTTACCTCTCGGTTTCCGCTTTCCAGCAGAACTTCAAGGGCTTTGAAATCGTCAATGTACCCGGTAAGGTAGTTGAGGGCAAGGAAAAGCACCTTGACGAAGACTCAGGAACAGAATCAGGCTATGCCGAATTCTACGTAAACGAAAAGAAATTTTTCAAGATGTTCCTTGATTTGTATTATATTCAGGTATCATAAAACAGAAAAAGGGTTGGCTCAAAAGGAAAAGAGCCAACCCTTAAATATTTTTTTATGCGGGAAGTGACAAGTTATCAGTGGCAGTAAATGATGTGTCTTTCAATAAAAAACGCAGATAATCACTTTTCACTTTAAACTGATCACTATTGAATAACATTTGTACATACGGGGCTGCTCTTTTTGTTTTGAGCAAGCCCCGTTTCTTTTATTGTTCAGCTTTTTCGCTGTCCTCGAACCAGATCTTGTATTCGCCGTAAGGCGCCTCGATACGGTCGATGCTACCCTCGGAATCCTTGATCACCTTAAACTCCGCGGTCTCTCCGTTGTCAAAGGTCGCGCTTACGGTTTCGCTCGCGCGGTCATATGTATATGTTCCCTTGTGGGTTCCGTCACTCGGATCGCCGACGCCCATCCAGAAGCTGAATGTTCCGTCGCTCTTCAGCGACATCGAGCCCTGATAGTTCGGGTATCTTTCGTTGTTGTATATTTTTTTAAGCTCAACCTCGTCGCCGCTCGCGTCATACGCCGAGGTGCTGCTGTACTGCCTGTCCCAGAACTTCGGCGGCTCCTCGGGACGGTTCAGCAGCGCGATCGCCACAATAGCGGCGGCTGCCGCCGCAACCACGCACAGAGCGATAATCATCGGTTTTTTGCTCTTCTTTTTTACGGTTTTTACCGCGTTGTTTTTCTTTTTGCTCTTCTTTTTCTTACTCATTTTCGTTCTCCTGCCTGTCCCTCATTTTTATAAGGACCTTGCGCTTTATCATCTTGCCGTTAAAGAACAGATACTCCTCGCCGTCCTTTTTTTCATCGAGGTCGAGGCTTGAAAAATCGAGCTTGACGCTCTCGGAGGGGCTGATAACAGCGTCGGTGTCGGAGGGCTCAGCCTCCTCGCCTATCATAGTCATCATATCCTTGAAGATATAAAAGTTTATAATAAACGAAGCCGTCGCGGGGATCACAAGCAGCGCGAGGACCGCCATAGTGATAAGCAGGATCGTAAAGCTCGGAACCGTTATGAATATGGTCGCGCAGAACAGCGCGAGCAGGAACAGTCCGAGCGAGGCGAGCAGATTGTTTTTCAGCTCTCCGAACGACATCAGAAACGAGTTTTTGTAAATATCCTTGAGCGAAAGGTCGAACGTGACCGTCATAACGGGAACGCTGTAGAACACAAAGACCGCCGCTAAAACTATTATCGCGGTGACTATGAACACGCCGAGGAACACGCTGTTGCTCTGCGCCATTTTCCAGTAATACGTCAGCGAGGCGTACGAGAAAAATATCGCGAAATAGAGCACAACGCCGTGGACGATAAAGTATTTAAGGTTGTCCCTTATTGCCGAAAAATACGTCTTTATTACTCTGACGTCCTCGTCCTCGCGGGCGATATTCCTCGTGACCGCCGTTACGCCCGCAAAGAACGGATAAACAAAGATCACGGCTAAAAACAGCACCATATCGAACAGCGGATGAAGCAGGCTGTTCAGCCAGAAAAACAGCGCCGTAAATCCCGCGAGCGGAACCGCGAAAAGAATATTCGTCAGCAAGATCTTATGTAAATTTTTCAGATACCCCGTAAAGAAACGGGCAATACCCATTTTCTGTTTTTCCAATTTAACCCTCCGTTACACAAGATGGAAAGCCCCCGCGAACGCTATCCAGAGCAGCGAATCGATCAGCGCCGCGCAAAGCGCGATAACAAGCGACTTCACGCTGCGGATAACATAGAGCCTGAAGCATTCCGAAAACCCTATGCTGTTCCGTATGAACAGCACCGAAAGCAGCCGTCGATAAACCTCGCAGGACGAACAAAGCTGCCACACAAGCGCCGCGGTAAACACCAGAAGCCCCGGGACGAGCACACAAAGGTAAAAGAGCAGCCCACCCGCTCCGTAGCTGACTATAAGGTAGCCCGCGCTTATACCGACTCCGAGCCCTTTAAAAAAGGCGAGCGCGGGAAGCACGGGAGCGCCCCACGGACACAGTCCCATCAGAAACGCCGCCGCGACAAACAGGAAGTCCGAAGCGAACGACGCGCTGAACGCCGCGGGAAAGCCGCCGTCAAGCCGCTCGGGCAGGTTCGTCACGAACAGAAAATCAAGACGGCCGAGAATACTCTCGTCAACCTGTACCGAAAGCCTGCAGCCCGCCGCGAGTCCCGTGATGATCAGCAGGATGAATCCCGACGGAAGCCCCCATCTGCGAAAAAAATATTTTATATTATTCAGGAGGTCGGATTTATCCGCCCTTCTTCTTATATTGAGTACAACGCCTCTCACATAATTCCTCCCTCAACATCTTGTCCTTCAAGTTTATGTTGAGGAAAGAGGAATTATTCTAACCTACCCCGAAGCCGTCGTTTCTGGGGCAGTAATACGTTATGCCGTAGTTATTCGAAGAGCCGTTGAGCGAATAGTCGTTGTAACAGAACAGCTCGAGCTCGTCCATACGCCTGTACAGAAGTCCCCAGTAGCACACGCCGCTGGCGTGGTGGTAAGGCAGGAACGCCTTTGCGAAGGCGTCGGCGCGCACATTTTTCAGCGAACGAACCTCGGTGTTTGTCGACAGCCGCGTCACGTGGCTCTTGTAAATATACCCCGTAACTCCCGAGACGGTAGCCTTGTACCAGCTCTTGTTGTACAGCTTGGTCGAATCAAGTTTTACCGTTGTATTCGGCTCGAGAGTTTTCAGCACGTCGGCGCTGTCCTTGGCTTCGCTGCGAAGCACGACATTCAGGCGGTTTGTATACGCCTTGTTCTTGTAAGACTCCTTGCCATAGCAGTTTTTCAGCACGCTGCTGAGGTCGCTGTTGTTGGAAAGCGCGTAAATTCCGAGGTTGTATGAGAAATCCACCAGCGCGTCAAACTGCGGCTGATTGAACTTGATGTTGTTTGAAGTCAGGAACTCGTTCACCTTTGAGGTGTAGCCGCCGTCGTTGACGGTCTTGACTAGATAAGCGTACGCCTCGCTCTTAGTCATTCCGTTGTAGAACACAGTGCCCGCGTACACAACTCTGCCGTAGCCTACCGTGGGAGTATCCGCGACGAGCTCGTCGGGCGTGACGTTCGGGAGGAAGCCCTCGTATGAAGCGATATTTTTGATCGCCTTCGTCGTTGCCCTGCGCGGAGCGTATGAAACCGCGGTGCGGCTGGATGTGTCCGTCGCGTAAGTCACGCACTTGCCTCCGTCACAGGTCTTCCATCCGCCGAAAGCCGTATGCGAGTAGGCGACAACGTCATAATTGCCCGCGGTCTTGAGCGCTTTTTCGCACATCCATATGTAACGATCGCCGCTCTTTTTCAGAACGGGATTTTTGAGTGTGCCCGACTTGCCCTTTGAGTTTGTCAGAACGAATTTCACGTCCGTTCTCGCCGTATCGGTTATCGCGTAAAACTTAACGGTCTGTCCGAGTTTTGCGGAATTCTCCGAGGTGTACGCGAACCTGACAGGCTCGGGCGAGGTTACTTTCAGTACAAAATCCTTTTCTCCCGAGGAGGTGTATGCCGAGATTATCGCGGTGCCCTTCCCCGCTCCATAGACAAAGCCTCCGTCGACAGTCGCGACGTCGGTATCGCTCGACTTCCATTTTACCGCGCTCGAGGGGCATTTTACATAGAGCGTCATACCCTTTTTGAGCGTATCGGCAGCGCCCGAAAAAGAAACTGCCGTGCCCTGCTTAACCTTCACGGTAACGGACTTGCTGAGCTCTCCGCTCGTACAGATGACCTTAGCCTTACCAGCGGAAACGCCCGTGATTATTCCGCCCGAATCAACGGTCAGGACGTTTGTGTCCGTGCTCTTGAAGCTGTAGGCGTATTTTCCGCCGCTCGCCGTCAGAATCGAATGACAGCCGCTGTATATCGTTTTCCTCGACGCGGAGAGAAATATCTCGCGCTTTTTGATGGTAATGGTACAGACCGCGCTGTCCGAAGCGCTCGACGCCTTGATTTTGACCGTACCCGTTGATACGGGCGTAATGAGACCGTCGGATGATACGGTAGCTATGGATGTGTCTCCGCTCTTGAACGTGACGGGCTTTACGCAGCTCGCGCTGAGCCGGAACGTATCGTCGGTGAACATCTCGACAGCCGTCTCGGACAGACTTACCTCCGCCTTGATGAGATTAAGAGTACCCGAGCATTTCAGCCCGCCCGCCTTAACCGTGATCGTAACGGAGCCCGCCTTATGGCTCGTTATCTTTCCCGTATATTTGTCGATTTCGGCAATCGATGTGTCCGAGCTTTTCCAGACAGCCGACTGCCCCGTTGTGTTTACAAAATTCTTATACTTAGCAGGATACCCCGCGTAAGCCTTTGCCGTATCGGGGATATAGAGCTGGTTTTTGTTGATAGTGAGGTAATCCTTGTGGATATAGCACTTTATTCCGTTCTCAAGCTTGATATAGTACCAATCGGAATTATAGAGCTTTCCGCTCAAAAGCGTTACCTTTGTTTTCTTCGACAGGTTGCCGACTACGTCGTATTCGGTTCCCGCACCGATTCTCACATTTACCGAAGCCGTATTTACGTAAGCCTTCGGGCGCGCGTTGGCGGCAGAAACCGAGAACGCCGAAAACGCCAGAACCGTAACGGCGACTATCAGCGCCGCAGTAAGTATATGCAGCTTTTTCATATCTTCCTTCTTTTCAAAACTTCCTGATTAAAAATTATTTTTGCCTTTAAAAATCTTACCCCTTATTTTCAGAACATAATCCCTCACGACGAGTGAAACGCAGAGGTCGTACAGAAAGAAGAACGCCTCCGCTCCCGCAAGGAAAACCCACGGCAGATACACGCCGAAAAGCGTGAATTCCTCGTCGGGGATCATCAGCACAAACTTGCACACGAAGAACGCCGCGACGATGCACGCCGTAAAAACCGCGTACTTAATAACATACTGCAGTACCTTTGACTTCAGCCGTTCGATCGCGCTTTTAAGTATCGGGTAGAACCCGAAGAACGCGATAAAGTAAACGACCGCTTCCTTATCGCCCGACAGGAAAAACGACAGCAGTGACACCGCGGCAAACGCGGCGAGAGCCCACCGCGCGCCGAACTCGATCACAACGGCGACAAGCAGCATTCCCGCAAAGCACGGGAAAGCGTACGTTCCCACGGGGATAAGCCCCGTAGCGAACATAAGCGCCAGCGCGAACGCGGTAATAAGACCGCAGAAAGCGACTCTGAACGAATTGTTATTCATAAATCAACAACCCCTGCAAAGACAGTCGAGACACATAATTCCCGTACATATGTCGCACATACTGCACTGACCGCCCTGCATATTGCCCGTGTTGTAGCCGCCGTAGCCGTAAGCCTGCTGACGGCGCATATTCTCGAGTGCCTGACGGTACTCCATATTGTTGGGCTCCATCGTGCAGGCGCGCTGGAAATACTGCGTAGCCTGGTCAGCCCATCCCCTGCGGAAATAGCACATTCCGCGCAGGAAATACCACTCGGCGCTGTGGTCGCCTGTCTCGCCGTCGAGGATTCTCTCAGCCTCGTCGAGCCTGTTCTGCTGGATCATCATACGCACCTGAGCGTACTGTGAGCTCGTGCTGTATGAGCCCGAGCCGTAGGAGGACGAGTTCCCGCCCTTCTTGTTGTTCATCACATATTCATACGCCTCGTTGACTTCCTTCATCTTCTCCTCGGCAAGGTCTGCGAGGGGGCTGTCGGCGTAATTGTCGGGATGGTATTTTTTAGCGAGCTCGCGGTAAGCGGCTTTTATCTCTTTTTCGTCCGCGTCACGCGATACTCCAAGAACTTCATACGGATCCTTCATTTTTCATATCCTTTCCGTCCGCTTTTTCAGCGGAAGCTTCAGTATTTTTTCCGACTATCTCAGCCTGCACACCCGGCAGACCGCGAAGCAGAATGTTATCGATAATGCCCTTGAAATCCACAACCGTCAACAGGTTGTACGCGTCAAAGGCAGAGGCAAGCGCCTGGGAAAGATTGCGGTTGATTATCTCAAACCTGCTTTCCCCGAGGCTGCAAAGCGGATTGAATCCGCCCGTTTTAACGTCTTTTTTGTAGTCATCGACTGCGTCGATAAAAAATATGAATCTGCCGATACCGTAGCCCGTCTGAGCGAGGATCCTGCGCTGAGCCTCGTCCTCCGCCTCGAGAGACAGCACCGACGACAGCATCGCCGCAGTCGGGTCAGCCGCCATATCAAGCGTACAGTCGGGGTTATCCTCGGCTTCGCGCTGAGCCTTCATCATCCGCCGGGCCGCTTCATCGAGCTCGGGATACCTCTCGGCCGCCTTCTTTCTCCATCGGGAGAACAGCGGCTTGATAAGTCTGTAAGGCAGCGCCCTGAAAAAGCCGCTGTCGCTGATGTTGTCGTCAAGCTTGTGATATGACAGGATCATCGTCAGAGCGGCAGCCTTGGAGAGCGCGTCGTCACGGCATTTGCAGAACTGACACTTCTTCAGCGGGTTGAACCTGCAGTGCTTTTTCTCAAAGCCCGTGCAGTCCCGCCTGAGCGCCATAAGGAAAAGGGCGTAGAACGTGCAGTCGTAACTGAGCGCAAGTCGGGACAGAAACGAGTAGTCCTTACCCATCTGCCTGCACAGTCCGCAGTATACCGCCTTGTACGCTTCATACTCGCGCACAAGCAGCTCGCCTTTGTCGATCCTGATATATCCGAACACTGCACTACCCCTTTTAAACATATATACAGTTATTGTACTATAATTCGGGAAAATAAACAATAGCTATATCACACAAATTGTCCACTCCGTATTGAAAAAAACTTTCATTTCCTATATAATGTTTACTGAATAAATCTGTTCTCGCAAGGAAAGTGTTTCTTTGAGAGGTTATATATCAAAACGGTGATACAATGAACGTATATGATTTTGACAACACGATCTACGACGGCGATTCGACTGCCGACTTCTATCTGTTCTGCCTTAAAAGGCATAAAAAGATACTCGCGCTGTCGCCGTCACTGCTCGGGGCTGTCATCAGGTACTATGTTTTCAGACGCGGCGACAAGACTAAGATGAAGCAGGTTATGTACCGTTTTCTGACGAAAATCGACTCCGAAAAGGACATAGCCGACTTCTGGAGCTCTCACCTGTGCAACATCAAGGACTGGTACAGAAGGCAGCAGCGAGACGACGATATCATCATCTCGGCGTCACCGTATTTTCTGCTGCGTCCCGCGTGCGACACACTCGGGATAAAGTATCTCACAGCGTCCGATGTTGACGTTAAAACGGGGATTTACAGCGGCAAAAACTGCCACGGCGAGGAGAAGGTGCGGCTGTTCAGGGAAAGGTACGGCGGAGATATCGACGAATTCTATTCCGACAGCCACAGCGACGACCCGCTCGCGAAAATCAGCAAAAAGGCTTTTCTCGTCAAGGGCGACAGGATCCTTGACTGGGACAAAAAGTGAGGTTTTGAATATGAAGAGGAAAAATTATATTTCATGGGATGAATACTTTATGGGCGTGGCTCTGCTCGCCTCAAAGCGCAGCAAGGACCCGAACACCCAGGTCGGCGCGTGTATCGTAGACGATAACAACATCATCATTTCAACGGGCTACAACGGCTTTCCGTTCGGCTGTTCCGACGACGATTATTCATGGGCGCGCGACGGAGCGGACACAAAGTATCAGTATGTGGTTCACGCCGAGCTCAACGCGATACTGAACGCGAACGGCAAGTCGCTCAAGGGAGCCAAGCTGTATGTCGACCTGTTCCCCTGCAACGAGTGCGCGAAGGCAATCATCCAGTCGGGAATCAGAGAAATCGTCTACCTCTACGACAAGTACGCCGACACGCCCCAGACAATAGCCTCAAAAAAGATGCTCACCTCGGCTGGCATTAAGCTGACGCAGTTCAGCTCCGGGCTTGACAGCCTGACGCTGGAATTCAGAAAGTAAGAGGCGCGCTATGTTATTGCAGATACTTCTGATATTGCTTTTCGTTTTTCTCGGAATCGTCGGACTGCTGGCGCTGTGCCTGCTTTTTGTCGCGGTGTGCAGCCTCTTTGCCGACAGGAACAAGGTCTACGACAAGGACAGCGCATTTTTCCGTTTCCTGCTCGTCTACTCTACAGCCATCGCAAGGGTGCTTCTGAGGATAAAAATAAAAACAACAGGTCTCGAAAAAATACCCGAGGGGCGTTTTCTGCTGGTGTGCAATCACCGCTCAAAGTTCGACCCGATACTGACCTGGCTCGAGCTCAGAAAGTATAAGCTTGCGTTTATCTCAAAGCCCGAAAACTTCAAGGTCCCGATTTACGGCAGGATAATCAGGAAATGCTGCTTTATGGCGATAGACCGCGAGAATCCCCGCAACGCCGCTAAGACAATAAATCAGGCGGCAAAGCTGCTGTCGGGCGGTGAGGTCTCCGTCGCCGTATATCCCGAGGGCACAAGAAATACGGAAAAGGAGCTTCTCCCCTTCCACAACGCCGTATTCAAGTCCGCGATAAAGGCAAAAGTCCCCGTAGTTATTATGACGGTCAAGGGCACCGACGATATTCATAAAAAATATCCCCTGCACCGCTCGGTCGTAAAAATGGATATCCTCGATACGATAAGCGCCGAAAAGGTCGCGAAAATGAAAACAGCCGAAATCGGCGATTACGCCTATGAAATAATGAGCGGGAACTTGAAATTCGAGTAATTATTTTTAATAATCTGCTTATTTTTTTGAAATAAATCTTTACAAACTGCCCCCGCTTGGTGTATAATAATGAGGTCGCGGGGGTATAGCTCAGTTGGGAGCCCGACAGAGTGCCTTACGCACCCCATAGCAAAATTTCGTCGTCGACATCGTTTCACGATGCCTCCGACCTGTCATTAAAATATGACAAGTCCGACATCTAAAATTTCATACATTTGACATGGGCCATTAGCTCAGCTGGGAGAGCGCCAGGTTCGCAATCTGGAGGTCAGGGGTTCGA
>JAHLBL010000149.1 GCA_020625635.1 bacterium | reverse complement strand
CCTACTGCCAAGCGTGTAGTGGACTTTCACCACCGAGTTACTACCCATTCCGGGCAAACTGAAAAGAGGTGGCTCAAGTTAAGCCACCTCTTAGTTTTTCATCGCTATTACTCAGGAGTTCCGTAAACCGCGGTCGCGGACTTGCCGTAGAGGGTTTCCTTTGTGTTGGTGACATACGGCACGACCTTGAAAATCGTGTCGGGTTCCGCGTTCACGGCGGTGTACTCGTACTCCTTGATATTGTCGATAAGCACATCCTCACCGTTCTTTTCGACGTAAATCTCAAAGCCCGAATAATCGTCGGGTTCGTCCCATGTCAGATGGACGGTCGAAGGATCGGACGGATCTTTTTCCGCGAGAAGCGCGTCGACAATGTAGTCGCAGAATATGGTAGTGCTGCGTGTATTCAGCGAGCCCTGAAGATTACAGAGGATCTCGCCGTTGTCATGGGCGAAAACATCCATATTTCCGAGTATGATGTTGATAGCCGCGTCGTTTTTGTAATTATCGCCGCTGATAAGCTCATTGTTGATGATCGTAATTTTTTTCTTTACGTTCGGAGTAGGGTCCTCCTTGCCGCTCTGGTAAATGCAGTTCAGACGGTCGCTCTCGATTTTGTTGTCGTGGATATACGTACCCGTCGAGCCGTAAATGAGCTGAACGCCGTAGTCGGTCACGCTGATTTTGTTATTGCGGAATTCGGTATTCTCGCTTGCTCGGATCGTAGCGCCGCTGCGCTGGTTCCGTGTTTCGGAGTTGGTCGTCTTTACGGTGTTTTCTGCGACGAGAACATTGTCACAGCCGTGCACGAACAGTCCGAAGGCGCTGCCCGAATCGCAGGCGTTGAGATTGGCGGAATTGTACTTCATTTCGCTGTTAACGGCATAATTGAGCGACACGCCCGAGTTGAACGTACCCTTAACGGTATTCGGGGCTTTGTTGCCCTTTTCGTCCGTGCCGAGGTGAGCGTTGTAAAGATGATACACGCCCTTATTAACATCGACATTACGCGAGTTGTCGCCCGTGCAGTCTGCTCCGCGGGCGCGCACGCCGAAACGGAAGTCGAGAGTGTTGGTCGACGTTCTGACGGAAATGTCGTTGTTATAGATATAGGTGCTCGATTTTTTAAGCTGGCTCTCAATCGTATTGTAAGAGAGCTTCTTCATATTGTAGACGTTGTGGTCGCCAAAGGCGGAGAAGTCGATTCCCGATCCGACCTTCTCGAACACGTTGTCGTGGATTTTGGAATTAGTCCAGTAAACGGCGTTTATGGCGATACCGCCGATATTCGTCATCCTGTTGTTGTAAACGTCTATATTATCGTAAAGACTGCCCGGCACGGAATGATGGCTTCCTACAGCGCGGTACTTGTTGACAAAGGTATTATCGTGGATTTTGACGTTCCTGCACGCGGTATTGTCGTACTTAGGGAAGCTGAGCACCGCGACCTTGTGGCACACGTCGACCTGAACAGCCTCTGTTCCGCCCGTAAGCTTGAACTTGTTCATATCCTTGTCGTTGGTGAACTTACAATTGTAAATATCAATGCCGTCAATTCCGCCGAGCTCGATATCATGGCTGTTGTAGTTGTTCTTGAACGTCACCTTGCGGATAGTGAGGTTCTTCATATGCGCGAAACGCATTGTAGTGTTGCTGAGGTTTTTATCCTCGGTTTTCGGAGCGTCCTTGTAGGGCACATCGGAATCCCACGTTCCGCCCGTGATCGTGATATTTCGGGCGCCCGAAAACTTTTTGCCGCTGTTTTTTCCGCCGTCAAAATTATTGCGCAGCAGATTTCCGCGGTATCTGATTTTAGAACCTGTGGCTATAAGCTCGGTGTTCGAGTAGATTCGGATAGTACGGTCGAGGGTATAGCTGCCCTTTTTGATCGTAACCTTTGCGGGCTTTTTGTCGGAAGCCTTCTTACCCGCCGTCTCGAGAGCGGCGTTCAGCATACGCGCGAAGTTCTTTCCGTAATTTTTCGCGTCAAAGGTCTTTTTGTATTTTCCGCATACGACCTTAACGCTTCCCTTTTTATTCGTATATTCAGACGCGCTGACCTGAGCCGTCGGGAAAACCGACAGCGCTAAAACAGCACAAATCAGCGCGGATAAAGCTTTTCTGAAGTTCTTCATAAAATCACCTCACTTATATCATACTATAATAAAGGATTTTTTGCAAGGAAAAAGACCGACAAATAATATCGGTCTTTCCCTGATTCAGTTATAATACTTAGCTATATTCCTCAGCCTTTTTGTTGCGCTCTGGATATGGCGCGTAACAGTCGAGGGATAAACGCCGAGTTCCGAGGCGATTTTCTTCATTGACTTGTTTTTGATATAGTATTCAATTACGCAGTAACGCTGCTTATCGGTAAGTCCCTCTTTCATCGCCCGATGCAGAAGCTCGCTCATCTTCAGGCGGTCGGCGTGGTTATTATCGCTTCCCGCGCTGTCCCACGAGTTGACATAGCGGAAGTTCTTGTCGGTTATGGAAACAAGCTTATGCCGCATTTGTTTTCTCTCCCCTGCTCTCGAGAAGCTTGGCTGTGTTGATGAGGTCGTAGTAGATATATCTGTAGGAGGAAATCGTTGAGTTCAGCTCTTCGAGATTCTGCCTTCCTGAGTCGGCGAGTTGTTTTTCGTACTTTCTTATCGTTTTCAATAACTTTTTCGCATCACGGTAGTATTCCCGCGACCATTCCTTATAGTCCATATCTTCTTCCTTTCGCACAATATTCCTCAAGCCTGTTCGGGGCCTGTACAAGCTTGTGATTATATTATAGCAGAACATCCGTTCTTTTTCAACACAAAATAGAATATTTGTTCGATTTTCATTCAAAGTCCCATTGTACGGACTCTGAATCAGAAAAAGAAAAAAAGCGCTCCCTCCCGCCTATAATAACTGTATTAATATGCAAAACGGCGGAATCAGGCAGTTTCCTGTAAAAAACGGTCGGTCAGACCTCTTCCGTGATTGGAAAAGTTGTCTGACCGACCGATGTTATTATTCGCTGAGCTTAGGCGGTTCATTGAGTATCATTTTTTTCTTGACGGTCAATCCGTCGAATTTCAGCCGCATCGAGATCCTGCCGTTGAACTGCTTGCGGCACTTAGGGCAGCGGAAACGCGCCACGAAGTTCTTGTTCTTCACCTTGAAGTGCGTCAGCTGCTCCGCGCGGATGTTGCACTCGTCGCAAACAAAATAGAGCTGGCTCTTGTCGACAAGCGGGTTGTTGATGTCGGTTATAAGCTTGTTCTTGAAGGTTATTCTGCGGTAGAACTCGTCGTCCGCTTCGTGGATGTACTCGGGAAAAGCCTCTGCGTTGTACGTTCTTTTGAGACACTCGAGACTGAGCAGCGCGTCGGTGTAGGCGCGGTGCAGATCCTCCTCGTCGCTTTTTATCCCGAGAACCTCGGCGCAGGTCTGGAGCCCGAGCTGAGCCGACGGGTCGTGCAGATCAAGGCGGTACTCGCAGTACTCCTGAAGGTTGCAGTAGCGTCCGAGGAACGGGATCTTGCTGTCACCCGTGAAGTAGCTGAAGTTGTCCATAAGCGTGAGCACATCGGATGTGCCCCATGTAAGTATCACGCAGCCCTCGCTGAATTCTCCGAAAGCCTCGGAAACCTCGATATATCCGCGTCCAGAGCCAAACAGCTCGTCGTTGGAAATGTGCGTAAGGCTTGCTATATGAGAGCTGATTTTCTTACCGATTTCGGGCTTGATCAGCTCGGAAAACGTACCGATTATTTTAAAATTGTCGTCCACCTTAACCGCGCCGAACTCAATAATCTCGTTAACGTAGCGGTGAACCTTTTTGCTGTATGAACCGTTCCATTCAAGGTCCAGTATGACAAAATCCATTAAATTACTTCTTTCTGAATTGCTGTTTCATTCGCTGCTCTTTGGAGAGGATCATCTTTCTCATTCGGATATTGTTGGGGGTAACCTCCACGAGCTCGTCATCGGCTATAAACTCGAGGCACTGCTCAAGTGAGAGGATCGTGGGAGGAGTGAGCTTGAGAGCGTCGTCGGAGCCCGACGCGCGCGTATTTGTGATGTGTTTTTTCTTGCAGACGTTTACGGTGATATCCTCAGCCTTCGGAGAGGAACCGACTATCATTCCCTCGTAAACGGGAACGCCCGGTCCGATGAAGAGTCTGCCTCTGTCCTGAACCTGGAAAAGTCCGTAGGCAACGCTGTCGCCGGTCTCAAAGGCAATCAGTGAACCTGTGTGGCGCGTGACGATCTCGCCCTTGAACGGCTCGTAGGAATCAAAAACGTGGTTCATAATACCGTTGCCGTTTGTATCGGTGAGGAACTCGGGACGGTAGCCCATAAGTCCCCTCGAAGGGATACGGAACTCGATATGAGTTGTACCGCTCTCGCGTGTGCCCATATTCACGAGCTCAGCCTTACGCGAACCGAGCTTCTCCATAACGGCGCCGACATAGCTGTCGGGAACCTCGATCATAAGGTATTCCACAGGCTCGCAGAGCACGCCGTCGATCATCTTTGTGATGACCTGGGGACGCGAAACCTGGAATTCGTAATTTTCACGGCGCATTGTCTCGATGAGTATCGAGAGGTGGAGCTCGCCGCGTCCGCTTACCTTGAAGGT
>JAHLBL010000148.1 GCA_020625635.1 bacterium | reverse complement strand
CTCGGCGTTTCCAAGATCAACGTTAACACCGAGTGCCAGCTCGCTTTTGCTGCGGCTACACGTAAGTACATCGAAGAGGGCAAGGACCTTCAGGGCAAGGGCTTCGACCCCAGAAAGCTTCTCGCTCCCGGTGCTCAGGCTATCAAGGACACAGTAAAAGAGAAGATGGAGCTCTTCGGCTCTGTCGGCAAAGCGGATTAATCAAGCATAATTTGCTTAATAATATTTCCTTACGGAAGCTGTCGCGACTGCGGCAGCTTCTTTTTATGTTACAGTAAACCGCTTGGTTCCATAGTTGTTTATGTTTTCCGTTTTTGGTACGTTAAGACAGGCGGCAAAGAGCGTCCACGACGCTTTTTGTATGAAAAATCCTCGGACTGACCGCTTTTTATTGGGAAATTTATTTTATAATAACGCATTGTCACGGCGTAAAATTTATAGTATAATATACGCGGTTTATCTGCCGCAATATGGAGGAATACATATGAGATTACATGGCATTAAGGTGCCGCACAGAAAGCATACCGCGGACAATGCTCCGATAAGGCTCGCTGTGCCCGAGAGCGTTACGATCCCGATGTCAATGCACATCGGCAAGCCCGCCTCCGTGCTCGTGAAGCGCGGCGACGAGGTTAAGGTCGGTCAGCTTATCGGCGCTCAGGACGGCTTTATCAGCGCCCCTGTTCACGCAAGTGTGTCGGGCAAGGTCGTTAAGGTCGAGGATATAGTTACCTCGGTCGGTGCGAAGGTTCCCGCGGTTACGATCGAGAGCGATGGTTTACAGACTCCGTTTGAGGAGATTGCTCCGCCCGAGGTCAATGATTTTGACAGCTTTATCGCAGCCGTAAAGGCGAGCGGCGCGGTCGGACTCGGCGGCGCGGGATTCCCCACGTTCGTCAAGCTGGCGGTAAAAGACCTCGATAAAATCGACGCGGTTATTATAAACGCGGCTGAGTGTGAGCCTTACATAACATCCGATACACGTACGATGCTCGACAGATCCGAGTATGTGTTTGCGGGTATAGAGGCGCTTCGGAAATATCTGAAGGTGAAGCGCTTTATAATCGGAATCGAAAACAATAAGAAGGAAGCAATCGCGAAAATGAGCGCGCTTGCCGCGAAAAGTGACGGCGTTGAGGTAAAGGTCCTCCCTTCGATTTACCCGCAGGGCGGCGAGAAGGTTCTCGTTTTCAACACGCTCGGGAAAATGGTTCCCAAGGGCGGTCTGCCGCTCGACGTCGGCGCGATCGTAATAAACGTGACTACGCTCGCGTTCATCGCGCAGTACCTCGAGACGGGAATGCCGCTCGTGGAGAAGTGTATCACTGTCGACGGCTCGGCGGTGAACACCCCTCAGAATGTTATCGCGCCGATCGGTACGCCGATAGAAAAGCTGTTTGACGCGTGCGGCGGACTTAAATGCGAGCCCGCGAAAATCCTATACGGCGGTCCGATGATGGGAATAGCCGTTCCCTCTGCCGATACGCCCGTACTCAAGATGACTAACGCGATTATCGCGCTCGACGAAAAAGAAGCTCAGCCTCCCAAAACGACAGCCTGTATCAACTGCGGAAGATGCGTTTCGCACTGTCCGCTCAGGCTCGACCCGAGAAAAATCAGCAAGGCTTATAAGCTGAATTCGGGCGAGGAGCTCGAGGCTCTTTGCGTCGATCTCTGTATGGAGTGCGGCTGCTGCTCGTTTGTCTGTCCCGCAAAGCGTCCGCTTGTGCAGACGAACAAGCTCTCAAAGGCGCGCCTGCGCGCTTATCTCGCAAAGAAAAAGGAGGAGAAACAATGAAAAAACTGATATCCTCCGTTTCACCTCATATCAACAGCCCGATAACAACTCAGAAAATTATGCTCGATGTTGTGCTCGCGCTGTGTCCCGCGCTGATCGCTTCCGCGATAATCTTCGGATGGCGCGCGCTGCTCGTTGTGGGCGTATGCGTCGCGGTATGTATTTTCAGCGAATGGTGTTTTGAAAAGATTTGTAAAAAAGAAAACACGATTTCCGACCTCTCCGCCGTTGTAACGGGAATGCTTTTGGCGTTCAACCTGCCTGTTTCCATTCCGCTGTGGCAGGCGGCGTTCGGCTCGGTCGTCGCGATAGTTATGGTAAAGCAGCTGTTCGGCGGTATCGGACAGAATTTTGCCAATCCCGCGATTACGGCGCGTATCATTATGATGACGGCTTTTTCGGGGACAATGACGACGTGGACGTTCCCCGACGCAGTTTCCTCGGCAACTCCGCTTGCCGCTGCCGTAAAGGGTGAGGCGCTGACCTCGTACAAGGATTTGTTCCTCGGCTGGCACGGCGGCTGTCTGGGCGAGACCTGCTCGCTGGCTATTCTTATCGGCGGAGCATATCTGCTCATCAGGAGAGTGATCAGCTGGTACACTCCCGTCGCCTTTGTCGGAACTGTGGCTCTTATGTCGCTGTTCTGCGGCAAGGATGTTCTCTATCAGATACTTGCGGGCGGACTTCTGCTCGGCGCGTTCTTTATGGCGACCGACTATTCCTCAACGCCCGCTTCCAAATCGGGTAAAATAATATTCGGAATAGGCTGCGGTCTTATTACCGTGCTTATCAGATTCTGGGGCAACTTCCCCGAGGGCGTGAGCTTCTCGATCCTGCTTATGAATATCCTCACTCCCTATATCGAGCGGCTCACACACAGCAAGCCGCTGACGGGAGGTGCCAAGAAATGAAAAAAGACATAGTAAAGCCTATCGCGGTGCTTGTCGGCATATGCTTTGTCGTCACGGCTCTGCTCGCCTATGTCAACCTCGTGACGGCGCCTATAATCAAGGAAGCCAACGACAAGGCTACCGCCGAGGCGAGAGCCGAGGTGCTCAGCGAGGCGGACGAGTTTATCGGCGTGGATGTGCCCGCGGGCTTTGAGTCCTCGATCGAGGAAATCCACAAGGCTAAAAACGGCGCGGGCTATGTGTTCAAGCTCGTGACAAAGGGCTACGGCGGAAAGCTGGAGCTCATATGCGGTATACGCTCGGACGGTACGATCGAGCAGGTAAAGATGCTCACCAACTCCGAAACGAGCGGAATCGGCTCGCGCGTCGTTAATAACGACCAGCCTTACCGTCAGCAGTATGTCGGAAAAGGCGAAGACGAGCTTTCGGAGGTCGACGCCGTATCGGGCGCGACAATCTCCTCAAAGGCGTACATCGGCGCGATCGAAACCGCCTTCAA
Organism: bacterium; assembly: GCA_020625635.1. Taxonomy (GTDB): domain Bacteria; phylum Bacillota; class Clostridia; order Oscillospirales; family Acutalibacteraceae; genus Ruminococcoides. The sequence goes on along the minus strand of JAHLBL010000148.1, from coordinate 1,461 downwards.
GGCTTATGATATTGTAAAGGAGGCGCAGGGATGAACCAGCTAACTAACTTTACAAAGGGAATTATTAAGGAAAATCCCGTGCTTGTGCTCGTGCTCGGAACCTGTCCGACGCTCGCGACCTCCACTAACGTTTCCTCCGCGCTGGGAATGGGAGCGGCGACTACAGCCGTGCTTCTCTGCTCAAATATCGTTATTTCGGCGCTGAGAAAAATTATCCCCGATAAGGTGAGGATCCCCTGCTTTATCGTGCTTATAGCGGGATTTGTTACGATGGTGCAGATGCTCGTAAAGGCGTTTGTGCCCGAGCTCGATAAGTCGCTCGGAATTTATCTGCCGCTTATCGTTGTTAACTGTATTCTGCTCGGCAGAGCCGAAATGTTCGCCCAGAAAAACAAAGTGCTCGACTCCGCGGTTGACGGACTCGGAATGGGCGTGGGCTTTACGCTGACGCTTGTGCTGATGGCGACGATCCGCGAGGTGTTCGGCGCGGGTACGTGGATGGGAATTGAGATCCCCGTGCTGATCGACAACCACGTTTCTATACTGACGATGGCTCCCGGAGGATTCTTTGTATTCGGCTTGCTGATTGCGATTGTAAATATCATCACCCGCGGCAAGCCCAAGAAGCGCGCGCTCGGATGCGCGGCGTGTCCCGCTGCCGAGATGTGCGGCGGCGAATGCGGCTCAGAGGAGGTGGCGGCTGATGACTAAGCTTATTATCATCCTGCTCTCAGCGGTATTTATCAATAACTACATCCTCTCGCGCTTCCTTGGTATCTGCCCCTTCCTCGGAGTTTCAAAGAAGCTCGATTCCGCGACGGGTATGAGCCTCGCGGTAATCTTCGTAATGCTGATCGCCACCGCGGTAACGTATCCTATACAGTTCTATCTGCTTACGCCGAATAACCTCGACTATTTGCAGACTATAGTTTTCATACTCGTAATCGCGGCGCTGGTGCAGCTTGTCGAAATAGTATTGAAGCGTTATATTCCCTCGCTTCACAAGTCTCTGGGAGTATATCTGCCCCTGATTACGACGAACTGCGCGATTCTCGGCGTTACGATTCTGAATGTTCAGGAATATCCCGTTACCGAGAGCACGACCTTCTGGTGGGGCTTTGCACAGTCGATGGTCAATTCGCTGGGAAGCGGTCTCGGATTTATGCTCGCTATGATTATGTTCTCGGGCGTGCGCTCCAAGCTTGAGGGCGCAGACATCCCGAAGGCGTTCAGAGGTCTGCCGATAACGCTTGTCGCGGCGTCGATAACCTCGCTGTCCTTTATGGGCTTCGGCGGCGTTATCGAGAACCTGTTCGCGTAAGGGGGTATTGCCATGAATGAAATCATTACGGCGGTAGTACCCGTAGTTATTATCGGACTTGTATGCGCGGCAGTGCTCGTTATAGCCTCTAAGCTTATGGCTGTTAAGGAGGACGAGCGGTTTCCCGCCGTGCGTGAGTG
>JAHLBL010000147.1 GCA_020625635.1 bacterium | reverse complement strand
ACTATTAACTTTTCGCTATTCACTTTCAACTTTCAATTGTCAATTATTATGGTTTAGTGTCCAGCGCGCGGATGACGCTCTCGGCGCTTAGCTCATCGAGCTCCAGAAAGTTCTCAGCGTCGCGCATATTTTCGAGGTAGTGCGCGTCGGAGTCGGTGATGATATTCAGCGTGTCGAGAATCGGGTGCCGCTTTCTCAGCGCGCCGAGCTTTGATATATCAGTCAGCTCCGCTGTCCTGAAGCCGCAGCTCTCGTCTATCTCGCCGAGCACGGACAGGATCGAAAGGCTGTCGCGGTCGATGTGCGCGGGAAAGCAGATACCGCCGAACTCCTTCGCCTTCTTGTAAGCGGACATAATGCTTATCTGAGAGGCTGGAAGCAGGAGCTCCCCGACCTCGCCGATCTCCTCGTCGTCCTCGTTCATAATAACCTGCCTGCCGTAGATCTCCGCCTTGTTGCTTATGCGGATCCTGTGCTCCGTTACATACTCGTTCCAATCAAGCGCCTTTTCGAGCGTAGGGAAGAGGCACACGGCGTGGATATCCTCGCTGGTGGTGAGCTCCATTCCGGGTATAACCGTCAGCCCGTTCGCCTTTCCGACCTTCATAGCGGCTTCACAGTTGAGCGAGCTGTTGTGGTCTGTAAGCGCTATGACGTCCAGTCCGAGCAGTTTTGCCAAACCTACGATGTTGTTCGGCGTCATATCCATATCGCCGCAGGGCGAAAGACAGGAGTGCAGGTGCAGGTCGTAATAATATTTCATAATTATATCAGCTTGCTTATTTCGACAGCGAGCTGATAGCTGTTCTTGTCGGTGCCGAAAATCGTGACGCCGTGCATCTCCGCCTTGTTCCTCGCTTCCTCGTCAAGAGCCGCGTCCTCAACAAGCACGATACAGCTCACGTCGGCGAGAGTAGCGACGGCGATGGAGTTTATGTTGCCCATAACGGTCAGCCACACGCTGTCCTCGGGGGCGCGTCCCATAACCCAGCTGAGCAGGTCTCCGACATAGCAGTCAGTAACGGCTCTGTCGGGCTCTCCGCCGTCAACGAGCGTTTTTAAGTTGAGCTTTTCCTGTAATTCCTTTATAGTCATATCGGTTTCCATAGTCTTTCCGCCCACGAATAATTAAAAATTTCCGAAAGCCTTACCGTGGGCGGATAAGGCGTGTATGGAAGTTTCGGTCACAGCGTGATTTACACTAATCTCATATTGAATTCTTCAGCTGGTCGTAAACGCTCTGGATCTGCGCCTTCAGCTTGTGTATACAGTCCTTCTCCTTCGCCTTTCCGCGCACGATGTCCTCCGCCAGAGCGCGGCAGGTCGGCGAGCCGCAGGAGCCGCAGTCGAGCTTCGGAAGGTCGTTGTAAATCTTCTCCATTTTGTCCATCATTTCCATAGCTTCGATTATGTCGTCGCTGAGAGTGAAGATGTTCGCGTCGTACTCGAGCGCGTGTTCCCACATCATTCTCTCCTCCTGGTCGACGTCGAGGTGGTTGATGGAAACGGGGAGATACTTTCTGAGCTTGTGGATTCTCGCCTGTGCGACGTACGGGTTCTCGACGGTCATAACGCCGCCCACACAGCCGCCCGAGCAGGCGTTCAGCTCGATAAAGTCTACGTCGCGGATATGGTCGTCCTCGAGCTCCTCGAGAACGCGTATCACGTTTTCAATGCCGTCCGCCGCGAGGTATTTTTCACCCAGCATAGCGGCAGCCTCTCCGCCCGAGGTAGCCCAGCCGATGCCGATAAGTCCCGAGTGCGAGAGGCCCTCGACCTCGGTGAGGTGATCCATAGCCTTTGTAAGCTCGGGGTAGATGCGCGAAATTCCTATCGCGCCGTTGCACGCGCTTTTTGCTACGCTGTTCGGCGAGTGGATCTCCGTGACCTTGGCGGCGCAGGGCGTGATGAAGAACACGCCGATATCCTCGCTCGGAAGGTTCGTTTTGTCGATAGCTCTTTTCCTTGCGATTCTCGCGGCGACCTCGATCGGAGCGAGCAGGGGAAGGACGTTGTCGCACAGCTCGGGGAAGCGGATCTTTATAAGCTTCACCACCGCGGGACACGCAGAGCTGATTATAGGTTTTTTAAGCTTGTTTTCCTTGAGCAGCTTGCGGGTTGCCTCGCTCACCAGCTCAGCCGCTCCCGACACCTCGAAAATGTCGTCAAAGCCGATAGCCTTCAGACCGCTGAGAACTACGTTCGCGCTGTCGAGGTTGTTGAACTGACCGTACAGCGCAGGCGCGGGGATAGCGACGGTATATTTGAAATTTTTTATTTCCTCCAGCTTGGCGCTGACGGCGGTTTTCGCGTGATGAGGACAGATGCGTATGCACTCCCCGCAGTCGATACACCTGTCGGAGAGTATTCTCGCCTTGCCGTCATGAATGCGGATCGCCTCCGTTGGACAGCGCTTGAGGCAGTTTGTACAGCCGCAGCACTTTGAAGCGTCCAGCTCAACGGAGTGAAAATATTTACTCATGATTTCACCTTGTTAATCGTTATTTACTTTTACGGTCAGATAGAGGTTCGTTCCGACGCCGAGGGTAGTCTCTATCCTCATATCGTCGGTGTACTTCTTTATGTTCGGAAGTCCCATACCCGCTCCGAAGCCGAGGCTGCGGACGTTTTCGGGCGCGGTCGAATAGCCCTCCTGCATCGCCTTGTCAACGTCGGGGATTCCCGGTCCCTTGTCGGCGAGGAGGATCTCGACCTTGTCGGGGTAGATGTCAACGTCACAGTAACCGCCCTCGGCGTGGATGACCATATTGATCTCAGCCTCGTACATGGCTATAGCGACTCTTCTGATAGCGTCGCTGTTGTAGCCGAGCGATTTAAGCCTTTTCTTTACGGAGCCGCTCGCCTCACCCGCGCGGGTGAAATCCTCGCCCGAAACCTCGTAGTGAAGATGTATAGCGTTGCTCATACCTTGGTTCCTCCCGAGAGTCCGTTTGAATAAAGCAGACCGCAGGCGGTAAACATTCTGTACTTTGTTTTAATGAGAGTGATGTCTCTCTGCTCGGCGAGGCTGACGATCGACTCGTCGGGATCCTTGCCTCTTACGAATACGATACACGCCATATCCATCATTTCGGCTGTGCGCACGACCTGGGGATTGACAAGACCTGTCAGCAGCACGGACTGATCCTTTACAAAAGCGAGAACGTCGCTCATCATATCGGAGCCGCAGGCTGTCTTGATAACAGTGTCAAGATTGCCCTCGCAGATGATCTCGCCTTCAAGTATATCAATAATATCTCTAACTACCATATGTTTAACACCCTTTCGTGATAGAATATACACATTCATTATATCAGTTTGTTAATAATAAAACAATGAGCATAATGGATATAAAAATGTATGGAAATATAGTCAAAACTCACAATTGAAGATTCCGCGTCTGAGGTTATGCTCAGCTCCGAGCGTCTTATATTCAACCTTGCTGTTTGGGCTTTGACTGTTGATTGTGCAGCTCGCACAATCAGCGTGCTTGAATTTTGTGGAAAAAGCTATACGAAAATAGAATGAAATTGTGATATAATATAGCCTATAGTAAAAATAAGTTTTTGCTCAAAGTGAATACAGGAGGAATGAATATGAAAAAGGCGATTTTGCGTTTTACGGCTGCAGCAGTCTTGAAAGCGTAACGCTGGGCAATTCCGTTAGTCAGATCAACACCAACGCGTTCAACGGCTGTACAAGCCTTGCGATCATCAATTTCCCCGCTGTTCAGAATCACCTGATCGGCAAAAGGTCCATAGATGATGAATTTATGGTCTGCGCCGATGTTAACAAGGACGGAGCGGTATCCCTGCGTGACGCAACGCTGATTCATATGTATATTGCAGGAAAGTATACCTGGTATGAGGAAATCAGTATTATATGTTAAAAATGTCCCGCGGGGGTATTCCCGTAACAGGCTGTTCAAGCCCCCTGAATCTCTTATAACCAAAACCGATCAGACTGTAGAAAAACCCGAAATTCAGATGCCCTGAATTTCGGGTTTGCTCTTTTTAAGACCAATTTGATAAACGATAAAACAGTAAAAGACCGATGTAAATGTTCTTTTCGTTTTCTGTTAATTTTTCTTTTTCGTTTTGTCGATATACTCGCAGGCTGAGAGCGCGGCGATATTTCCTTCTCCTGCGGCTTTTGCGAGCTGATACGGCTTGCCTGTACAGTCTCCTGCCGCAAAGACGCCGGGCAGATTTGTCCGCATCTGTCTGTCCGTCACGATGGCTCCGTCGGCGTATTCCAGCCCCGACACGAGCTTCGTAACGGAGACGGTGTCTTTTATGATGAACACGCCGTCAACCTTGTACTCCTCTCCGTTATAGACCAGAGTATCAGCCTTCATACCGCCGCGGATCTCGTACTTCCCGTTTTTCTCAAAGCGAAGCACCTTACAGCCGATGCTCTCCAGAAAGTCGGCATCGTGTCCTGCCTCTTCTCCGACGCCGATCACAGCTACGGTTTTGTCCCTGTAGAGCATACCGTCGCAGGTAGCGCAGTAGCTCACACCCCGACCGAGGAATTCTCCTTCACCCGGGTAAAGCTTCTCGCGTGTGATGCCCGCGGCTATGATGACGGCGTCACAGGAAGTGAATTCACTGCCGATGGCAACGCCGAAGCTGTCTCCAAGGGGCGTGACGCTCAACGCGCGTCCGCG
>JAHLBL010000146.1 GCA_020625635.1 bacterium | reverse complement strand
AGAAGGTTCCCTTCGGCGTTGCTCAGATCGGTAAGAGCTTCCGCAACGAGATCACTCCCGGTAACTTCATCTTCCGAGTAAGAGAGTTTGAGCAGATGGAGCTCGAGTTCTTCTGCAAGCCCGGAACCGATCTGGAGTGGTTCGACTACTGGAGAAGCTTCTGCCGCGACTGGCTGTATTCTCTCGGAATCAAGTCCGAGAACCTCAGACTCCGCGATCACGATCAGGAGGAGCTCTGCTTCTACAGCAAGGCTACAACAGACTTCGAGTACCTCTTCCCCTTCGGCTGGGGCGAGCTCTGGGGCGTTGCCGACAGAACCGACTACGACCTCACTCAGCATATCAACACAAGCGGCAAGAGCCTCGAGTACTTTGACCCGCAGACCAACGAGAAGTACATCCCCTATGTTATTGAGCCCTCGCTCGGCGTTGAGCGTCTGTTCCTCGCGATCATGACCGAGGCTTACGACGAAGAGGTTGTCGGCGAGAAGGATACCAGAACAGTGCTCAGACTCCATCCCGCACTCGCTCCGTTCAAGGCGGCTGTTCTTCCGCTGTCAAAGAAGCTCGGCGACAAGGCTTCCGAAGTGTTCGACGAGCTCAGCAAGGACTTCATGGTCGACTATGACGACGCGGGCTCAATCGGTAAGCGCTATCGCCGTCAGGACGAGATCGGCACACCTGTGTGCATCACTTACGACTTCGACTCAGTTGAGGACGGCTGTGTAACAGTCCGTAACCGCGACACTATGGAGCAGGAGCGCGTGGCGATCGACAAACTCAAGGATTATATCAGCGAGCTTGTAAAGTTTTAAAAACAAATAAAATATCGGGGTTGGCTCAAAAAGAAAACGAGCCAACCCCTTTGTTATGCCTATTTGTTATCAGCCGTCATTTTAAAAGCTTTTTGATCCTCTCAACAGCCTCAACAGTGTTTTCCCTGTCGCCGAAGGAGGTGAGGCGGAAATAACCCTTGCCGTTCGAGCCGAAGCCCTCGCCCGGTGTTCCGACGACGTTGGCGTTCTCGAGCAGGAAGTCGAAGAACTCCCAGCTTCCCATACCGTTGGGACATCTGAGCCAGATGTAGGGAGAGTTCTTGCCGCCCGTGTAGTATATGCCGAGCTCGTCGAGAGCGGAGGCGATAATGCGGGCGTTCTCCTTGTAATAATCGAGGTTTTGGCGAATCTGACGCTGACCTTCCTCGCTGAACACTGCTGCCGCGGCGCGCTGAACAGGCCATGAAACTCCGTTGAACTTGGTAGCCTCGCGACGATACCAGAGCTTATAGATGTTGTGACCGTCACGCTCAAGCTCCTTCGGAATGATCGTATAACCGCAGCGTGTTCCCGTGAAGCCCGCGGTCTTTGAAAGCGAGCAAAGCTCAATCGCGCAGGTGCGCGCTCCGTCAAGGGCGAAAATCGAACGCGGACAGTCGCTGTCGGTGATAAACGCCTCGTAAGCCGCGTCATAAATAATGATAGCGTCGTTATCGTTGGCGTAGTCGATCCACTGTCTGAGCTGGTCAAAGGTGTAGGCTGAGCCTGTGGGGTTATTCGGCGAGCAGAGGTAAATAATATCAGCCTTAACGTCCTTCGGAGGCAGCGCCGCGAATCCGTTTTCAGCGTTGGAATCCGCGTATACGATCTTTCTGCCAGCCATAATGTTGCTGTCGACATAGACGGGGTAAACAGGATCCGTCACCATAACGGTGTTGTCCTGAGCGAATATGTCGCCGATGTTGCCCGAATCGGACTTTGCGCCGTCGTTGACGAGGATCTCATCGGGTGAAATTTCAACGCCGAAGCCCGCGTAATAGTCGGCGATCGCTTTTCTTACGAACTCGTAGCCCTCGTAATCGGGATATCCCTTAAAGCTCTCCTTAATTCCGAGCTCCTCGGCGCCCTGCTTCATAGCCTCGACAACAACGGGAGCGAGCGGAAGCGTAACGTCGCCGATACCGAGCTTTATCACCTTTTTGTCGGGATTCTTTTCAATATAATCATTTGTCCTCTTGGCAACCTCCGCAAACAGATAGTTAGGAACAAGGTTGTCAAAATTTTTGTTTACTCTCATATTACCATAGCCTTTCCGCCCACAAACAGACATTTATTTTATTTCAGCCTTACCGTGGGCTGATAAGGCTCTGAGCCCGCTGCCGCTTTAAGGCGGACCGAGCGGGAATACAAATCAAAGTTGCTTTAGTATGATAACATAAAAAAGATATTATTGCAAGTCGATATTGCTAAAAATTCACTTTGTTACATATTTTAATTTAATTTTTGTTATTTTATGAATATATTTCCGTGCTCAGTTGCAAACAGCCGTAAAGGCAGTTTTTATCTCAAATAAAAGTCGGACAAACAGGATATAACCTGTCTGCCCGACCTGATTCATTATATCAGGGCAATACCGTTTGCGCGGTGCTGCTTATATTTCGATTATACCGTCAAATACTCTCTCCGCCTCGCCTGTCATATAAACAGTGTCGTCGGTGTAGTTGATGATAAGGTCTCCGCCGCGGAGCTTGATCGTAATATCCTCGCCCTTCTTGCAGAAGCCGTTTTCGCAGGCGGCAACAGCTACCGCACACGCGCCTGTACCGCAAGCCCAGGTCTCGCCCGAGCCGCGCTCCCATACGCGCATCTTGATGGTGTGGTCGTTGAGGATCTTTACAAACTCGGCGTTGACACGCTCGGGGAAGAGCTCGTCGTGCTCAAAGAGCGGTCCGATATGCTCAAGGTCAAATCCGTCAACATTGTCAACGAATACAACGCAGTGCGGGTTACCCATCGAAACGCAGGTGATGTTGTAATCCTTTCCGCCGATGCTGACCTTCTCGTTTATCATTCTTTCCTTGTCGCTCTTTACGGGGATAAGCGCGGGATTGAGCTCCGCCTTGCCCATATCTACGCGTAGTGTAGTGACCTCGCCGTCCTGAGTATAGGCTTTGAGGTTCTTTATGCCGCTGAGCGTCTCAATCGTGATTTCGTCCTTCTCTTTTATATCGATCATACCGTGGTCAAAGAGGTACTTACCGACACAGCGGATACCGTTTCCGCACATCTTGCCCTCTGAGCCGTCGAGGTTAAACATACGCATCTTCGCGTCCGCGACCTCGGAAGGACATACGAGGATGATACCGTCGCCGCCGATACCGTAGTGACGGTCGGAAAGACGAACCGAAAGCGCCTCGGGGTTGTTGATTTCCTGGTCAAATGTGCTGCAGTAGATATAGTCGTTGCCAGCTCCGTGCATCTTCGTGAACTTGAGCTGCATCTTATCGGAGCGCATATTGTTAATATCGACAAGCTCGGTGCTGACCTGTGAGTATCTGCTTCTGAGGCAGTCGGCAAGCGCGTTTGCTGTATCGAGTGAGGTAAGACAGGGGATATTCCTCTCGACTGTTTTGCGTCGGATCTTAACGGAGTCACGGCTGGGGATACGTCCCTTTGCGGAGGTGGAGATCACATACTGGATCTTTCCGCTCTCGATAAGGGTGAGAGTGTTGTTACCTTCCTCATTCTCGTGAATCTTCTTAACGATTTCAGCCTCGATATTATATGTCTCGAGCACCTTGGCTGTGCCCTCTGTAGCGTAAATCTTAAAGCCCATATCGGAGTACTTCTTGGCGATGTCGCCGATTTCAGCCTTATCCGAATCACGAACGGTCACAAATACACCGCCGCCGCGCTTCATCTTGTAGCCCGCGCCGATAAGTCCCTTGTAGAGAGCTTCCTCGAGCGTACCCGCTACGCCGAGAACCTCACCCGTCGACTTCATCTCGGGGCCGAGGTGGTTATCGACATTGATAAGCTTCTCAAAACTGAACACGGGAACCTTTACCGCAAAGTAAGGTGATTTCTTATAAAGCCCGGTGCCGTAACCCATATCGGCGAGCTTTTCGCCGAGCATCGCCTTTGTAGCGAGGTCGACCATCGGCACGCCCGTAACCTTGCTGATGTAAGGAATCGTACGCGAAGAACGCGGATTGACTTCGATTACGTTGAGCTCTCCGTTATATACAATGTACTGAATATTTACGAGACCCTTTGTCTTGAGCGAAAGAGCGAGGTTGCGTGTCGCCTTGATGATGGTTTCTACCATCTCGTCGGTAACGTTCCACGCGGGATAAACCGCTATGGAGTCGCCCGAGTGAACGCCCGAGCGCTCAACGTGCTCCATGATACCCGGGATAAGAATATCCTCGCCGTCACAGATGGCGTCGACCTCGAGCTCCGTGCCCATAAGGTACTTGTCTATAAGGATCGGGTTCTCGATTTCCTGAGCAAGGATGATGTCCATATACTCATTTACGTCCGCGTCGTTGAAGGCGATAATCATATTCTGACCGCCGAGAACGTAGGAGGGACGGAGAAGAACGGGATACTCGATCTTATTCGCCGCCTCGAGAGCCTCTTCCTTTGTCATAACCGTTACGCCCTTCGCGCGCGCGATGTGGTGCTGTTCAAGGAGCTCGTCGAAGCGCTCTCTGTCCTCTGCCATATCGATCGCGTCGTAGGAAGTGCCGAGGATGTTTACGCCGTTCTCGTCGAGGAACTGTGTGAGCTTGATAGCGGTCTGACCGCCGAAAGCGACGACTACTCCGTAGGGCTTCTCGGTCTTGATAATGCCCATTACGTCCTCGGTCGTGAGCGGTTCAAAGTAAAGTCTGTCGGCGGTGTCGAAGTCGGTGGAAAC
>JAHLBL010000145.1 GCA_020625635.1 bacterium | reverse complement strand
TTAACGTTTGTTTATTCCGAAATACATATAGACCATTTTCGCCTAAAATAGTTAAGCTCTCCTGTTCTGCTTGTCTTCTGAAATGAGTGTCCGTTTCCTTGTCACTTATTCTCAATACGCAAACTTGCTTCTATATGCATGATCCAATGTCTTGAAAATGGCATCTGTATCAAGCCTCGAATATCTTTGCCACACCAATAGTCAATAAGCCACGACGCATGAAACACAAATTTGAAGATTGGATCAAGGCTGCAGGAATCAGAGCCTTGAAGACAGTCGCACAAACCGCAATTGCAACCATAGGTGTCTCGGCGCTTTTGGATGATGCGAATTGGATTGCTGTATTATCCGCATCACTTCTCGCAGGCATCCTTTCACTTCTCACGTCAATCGCAGGACTACCTGAAGTAAAGGAGGACACAGACGATGAATGAAAATAAGAACATCATCACCCCGGATGAGCTTCCGGCTGAAACGCTCGAAAATCTTACAGGAAACAAAGGAGACGAAAACAATGAGTAACAGTTCGCTTGTAAATTACACACGGATTTCTCCGAATCAGTACGGAAAAAGAAATCATAAAATCGACACCGTGACAATCCATTGTATTGTCGGACAATGCTCGGTTGAAACCCTCGGCTCAGTCTTTGCAAGTTCAAGTCGTGAGGCAAGCTCCAATTACGGCATCGGATATGACGGCAGAATTGGTATGTATGTAGCGGAGGATTGCGCTTCGTGGTGTTCCTCCTCATATTCAAATGACCAGAGAGCCGTAACCATCGAGGTCGCTTCCGACACCTTTGAACCTTACAAGGTTAAAGACGCCGCATATAAGGCTTTGATTAAACTGCTCGTAGACATCTGCAAGAGAAATGGCATCAAAAAGCTCGTATGGTCAACGAGCAAGAACAACCGCGTAAATCACCTCAACGGTTGTAATATGACAGTCCACCGCGACTACGCAAACAAGTCGTGTCCGGGAGATTATCTTTACAATCTCCACGGTCAGATTGCAAAAGAGGTCAACGCTCAGTTAGGCTCCTTAACTGCCACGGAATCGAAACCCTCTGTAATTTACAGAGTTAAGTCCGGCGGCACTTGGCTTCCCGCGGTAAAAAATCTTGAGGATTATGCTGGTCTAAAGGGGAAGGCAATCACCGATGTCGCAATTAAGGTAACAAACGGCAAAATCAAATACCGTGTTCACGTTAAAGGCGGCGATTGGCTTCCCTTCGTCACGGGATATAACACCGCTGACTACATAAACGGTTATGCCGGAAATGGCAAGCCGATAGATATGATTCAGGTTATTTATACAACCCCGGCAGACCTTAAGAAATCAAAGGGCGCTTACAGGGCGAAATACCGCGCGTCTGCGAAGAAAAAGGAATACGGCTCGTATCAGTACGATAACGACAAAACAGGCAACATGAAGGGCTACGTCGGCACGAAAGGCAAAGCCCTCGACCGCTTCCAAATCACTTTAAGTAAATAACTATTATCTTACTCCCATGTTCAGATTTTGGCTTGAGCGTGGGAGTTTTTACTTTTTTAAGCGAAATAATACCGAAACCAATACCGAAATTATAGCGAAATTATCTTGATTTATTTCGTTAAGAGTGATATAATAGCATAAACTAAACTATGGAGGGGTTCTTATGGAATACATTAATGCAAATGAAGCTGCCGCTCTGTTGGGTATTTCTCCAAGAAGAATGCAGCAACGCTGTAGCGCAGGCGAAATAAAAGATGCTAAGAAGATCGGACGCAGCTGGCAAATACCGAAAACAACAATTGAAGGTATGATGACAAATACCACTAACGGTAAAAAGCCTCTTCCTATCGGTATATCAGATTACAAGGTTGCCTCCCGCGATTATTTTTATGTAGATAAGACCTTGATGATTAAAGATTTCCTTGACAAGAAACCACAGGTATCACTTTTCACCCGCCCCCGCCGTTTTGGTAAAACTCTGAATATGGATATGCTCCGTGTTTTCTTTGAGAAGACTGATGAGGATAACTCTATATACTTCCGTGATAAAGCTATCTGGTCTTGCGGAGAAGCATATACATCCTATCAGGGAAAATATCCTGTTATCTTCCTATCTTTCAAAGATGTGAAATGCACAAATTGGCAGTTAACATATGATATGCTGACAAAACTGATAATGATGGAATTTCGTCGTCATATTGAATTAGAGGACAGCTCCAAGCTCAACAAGTATGAGCGTGAGCAGTTCACTTCACTCGCCAAAGGCACAGCTGAAAACTCTGAATATCAGTTATCGCTTCAAATACTGTCTATGCTTTTGCATAAGCACTACGGAAAAGAAACCATCATAATAATTGATGAATACGATACTCCGATTCAACAGGGACATTCCTGCGGCTTCTATCAGGAAGTAATTGATTTCATGCGTAATATGTTCTCCGGTGGATTAAAGGACAACAACCATCTTGCATACGGTTTCCTGACAGGTATTCTGCGTGTTGCAAAGGAAAGTATATTCAGCGGACTTAACAACCTGCTTGTCAACTCTATAATGGATAACCCATACAGTATGTATTTCGGTTTCACAAAAGAGGAAGTTGAGCAAATGCTTGATTACTACGGCTATCAGGATAAGTTCGAGGAAGTCTGCGAATGGTATGATGGTTATATGTTTGGAAATACAGAGATATATAATCCATGGTCTGTAATCAACTATGTTTCAAAAGATTGCTATCCGGAAGCCTTCTGGCAATCAACCGGCAGCAACGACATAATCGGAGAGGTTATCTCGATGGCTAATGATGAGATAACAGAGAACCTGTACCGTTTACTGAGTGGTGAAAGCATAACTTCATATATTGATACAGGCGTTATTTATCCGCAGGTACAAAGCGATCCTTACAGCATATACAGTTTTCTGTTAGTAGCAGGTTATCTGAGAATATCAAAAAAATATCCTCAGAACGACGGAAACTACATGTGCGAAATCGCCATTCCAAACAAAGAAATTTCCTATGTATATGAGAAAGAAGTTCTCTCCAAAGCCGGTATAACAGGAACGTCGGTATCTATTCAGCAAGCGATCTTTAAAGGAGATCCCGCAGAGTTACAGAAGCTGCTCGAAAAGTTTATGATAAACTCCATTTCTGTTTTCGACGGAACAAACGAGAGCTTCTATCACGGTATGATGTTGGGACTATGCGCGGTACTGAGCAACAAATATCGCATTAAATCAAACAGCGAATCAGGATACGGGCGATTTGATATTTCGCTGATTCCAAACTTCCGCTCGAATCCCGGATTCATCTTTGAGTTTAAACATGCAAAAAGTGATTCTGATAATCTCGATGCACTTGCTGATGAAGCACTTAATCAGATTGAAGAAAAGAAGTACGACGCAGAACTCAAATCACTCGGAATAACGAATATAATAAAAATCGGCATTGCTTTCAAAGGCAAGAACGCGATTGTCAAAAGGGCATAATAAAGAATTATCACTTCTTCCCACACTATTCCATTTTGGTTTAGTGTGGGATTTTTTGTGAAAAAAATCGGGTAAAAGGTGGACAAACAGCCCTTCCCACCGTTATATAATGAAGGGTGTGAAAAAATGACAAATTATGACAAGGAAAGAATCATAAAACTAAGACAACAAGGTCTCGGTTTTACTGAAATTTCAAAAGAACTGAATATCAAATCAAGCAGCATAAGAAGCTACTGCTCGCGTAATTCCATCGCACCTGCGGTGTGCCCTCAATGCGGAATTGCTGTCTTTCAGACTCCCCACAGAAAGGCAAAAAGATTCTGCTCCGCAAAATGCAGGATGAATTGGTGGAATCATCACACCGATTGGGAGAACAAAAATCCGCATCACACACAGGTATGTCCGGTATGTAATAAAACATTCAAATGCTTCAAGGCAAAACCACGAAAATACTGCTCCCGTAGTTGCTATGCACAGGCTCGAAGAAAGGTGGCGAACAATAATGGCTGAATACTTTGATTCCATTTGTAAATACAGAATTGCTATGTCCACGGTTTCTCTCCTCTACCGAAAAGGAATAGTGAACGAAAAAGAGTACGTCACGATTGATACAATCATGGCTAAAAAGTATCAAATTTATTTGGATAGTATTTTCCGAAATAAATCGCCCGAAGCACTTGATAGTGTTTCGCTTTAGAGTTAATATGTAGCACACACTGCAAGGAGGTGGATTTTTGGAAAGAACAATAACCAAACTTGAACGGGAAATATATAAACCGCTGTCCTGCCTATTTACAATATCAAAAGAGCATTATAGCTTTTTCTTACAATGAATAAATGCACTTATATCGTTTGTTTGGTCAAATATATCTTCTTTGGGATAAACGTCCCACACATGACAGTCTGTACCAGTTATAAAGCCTACTTGACCATCAATAGATTCTTGGGATAAATAGTTTTTATTTAATATTTCATTTCTTCTATACAACAAAGCCCTCTTTCTCGTTTTGCTGTGAGAAAGAGGGCTGTCCTTTTTATGCTTTTTTTATTTAACAGGAAATTGCTTGACCTTGCCGTTGAACACGGTCATCGTTACCGACGCGGTTCGGATAGGCGGGAGAGAGCGCTCACCATCGCTTTTTTATCAGTCTGCAAAAAGAGGTGTTGAGAGATAACGGTCGCCTGTGTCGGGGAGGATGACTACAATGGTCTTGCCTTTGTTTTCCGGACGCTTGGCAAGCTTGATCGCCGCGAATGTTGCTGCGCCCGAGGAAATGCCGACCAATACGCCTTCGCTTCTGCCGATCAGTTTGCCTGTCGCAAAGGCGTCCTCGTTGGAAACGGGAATGATCTCGTC
>JAHLBL010000144.1 GCA_020625635.1 bacterium | reverse complement strand
TGCGGCTGCTGGTATTGCGGCTGCTGATACTGCGGCTGCTGATATTGCGGCTGCTGATATTGCGGCTGCTGATACTGAGGCTGCTGATACTGCGGCTGCTGATACTGGGGCTGCTGATACTGGGGCTGCTGATACTGCGGCTGAGTGCTGCGCGGCGCGTCGGAATATCCGCAGAACGGGCACGAGGACATTCCGTCGGCAATTTGCTGACCGCATTTTTCGCAAAATTTTGCCATAGCTTTTTCCTTTCTTTAAAGTAATACCGCATAATTCGGGTGTGCGGTGTTGTCTTAATCTACCTTTACCGTGACGTTTTCATCCTCGGTTTTAACCGCTTTCTTTTCAGGCTTGCCGTATGTGCCGTTTTTTATTTTCCTTTTTCTCAGGAACAGGAAAACGGTATATCCCACGAACATCGCAAGCCCGAGGAAGGTGAGCAGAGCTCCCTTTTTGAAGCCCTTGGGGTAGTACAGGAGCTTGATTTTGTGGTTGCCCTTTGGCAGCTTGAACGCGACAAGCGCGTTGGCTATGGGAGTGATCTCTACTTCCTCGCCGTCGACATATGCTGTCCAGCCCTCGCTCTTTGAGCCGAAGAGCTTTCCGATAAGAGTGTCGTCGTCGGTCTGACCGTCCTCAAAGGGAACGGAGGTGTAGAACAGTCCGTCCTTGCCCGCGTAGATTTCGCCCTCCATCTCATTTCCCGTGAGCTTGGTGGTAGTCATTACGTTCTGGCTGACGATGGTGAGACCTTTCTCGAATACTTCCTTGTTGAATTTGTTTACGTAAATTGTCGCGTTTCCGCTGGCGCCTGCCTTCGGATTTGCCTGGAGCGAGATCTTATCGCCCTTCTTGTATTCGCCTATGGACATAATGTAGGGGCGCTTGATGTAGAAGCTGCTTGTGCCCGGACGGTTGACGTCGTTCTGGAGAGCGGTCACGTTCTGCAGGTCGGTTGTGTCCTGAGTATTTCTGAGCTGTACATAAGCGAAGTATAAGCCGTCCTCGGGAGCGGTGAAGTTCCACTTCAGCTTGAGCGCTGTACCGTCGTTGACTACGTCGGTGAAGTTGTACTTGCCGTAGGCTGAGCGGTTGACGTTGAAATGGTTGTAGTCTGTGTGACCCTGTGATACAACGTCGAGCGGGGTGTAGACGTCCTCGTCCACACCTGTAGCGAGCTTAAAGAACTCGTTCTGCTTGTCAAAGGGATTATAGGAATCCTCTTCGTCCTCGCCGTTGTACTCGAGGAGCTTTTCGCTCGTCATAAAGCCCATCGGGATGTAGGACTTGTTTTTAAGGAGCTTTACGTTTCCGCTGGAGTATACTTCGGAGAGGTACTCGTCGTTGTTGAAGTTTCCGTCGCGGGAAATGATATACTTGAGGTTGAGGAATAGGTCGGTGACGGGGGAGTTTTCCGCGTAGGTATAGCGGTTGCCCGACAGCCAGCCCATAAGACCGAAGTTCTCGGCGAAGCGTGAAATCTTTTCGTTTGTCATCGAGTTGAACATCGAGATACCGTTGAAGCGGTTTAGCGAGGAGTCGCACAGCGTCTGTGTGCTCGTGAACTCGGCGCGCCACAGCTCGGGAGTTTCAGCCTCGAGCTCCTTCATATAGTTGACAACATTCTCGGTGTTTTCGCCTCCGCGCGGATAGTCGTTGACGGTGGTGACCTTAGTTGTCTCTACACCCATATACGCGGTAACACCGCTCTCGATTATTACGAGCGAAAGCAGAAGTCCGCAGAGAACGATTTTTGAAAGCTTGACTGTTTTTGTGAGCGTAACGCGTTGTTTTTCGATTTCAGCTTCGGTGACGCCGCCGTTGTTTTTGTCGAGCTTCTCAATCGTAAATTTGGAGAGGTTGTTTATCAGCACGTAAGCGGTAAACAGCGCCATAACAATAACGCCGATGATCACGCTCTTTATCCAGATGTCGAAGTTCTCTATCTGAAGTCCCTGCTCGCCGTCGGTGATTTTGGCTGTAATGAGGAAGAACAGGGGAGTGAGCAGCCATGTGATTCCGAGGTCATAGAGGTTGATTTCCTTAATGAGCGTAAACGCCTTGTACGAGGCGACGATTACCACAAAGCTGAACAGATAGCTGAATCGGTACGGGATCATATTTGTGAAGTGGAAGCCGTGCCACATATAGTCGAGCTGTCTTATGATGAAGCTGAGCATAAAGAATATGAGCAGAAATACGCTGAACAGCTTTTCTTTTGTTTTGATTTTGCCCGAGGCGAGGAATACCATAAAGAAGATGATCGGAACTACGCCGCAGGCGATGTTCGGGAATCCGCGGACCGTTGAGGGTTCGATAAACGCGAGGGTGTTTCCGACGGTGAGCTGTACCATCCTGACGGTTCCCTCGAGGCTGGGATAGTTGCCCGACTCGTTGGCGTTGATGCTGTAGATCTCGGGGAAGGTACTGTCGGCGGCGTGAGTTGTCTGCAAACCGAAGAACGCGGGAAGGATCAGTATAGCCGTGAGCATTACCGCGACGACGGAGCAGATGGAAATTCTCGCGAGGCGCTTGCCGAAGTTTCTCCAGCCGTCCCATTTTACAATGGTGTAGCCGATGAAGCAGAGCACCATAAATACACAGGTGAAAAGTCCGATATAGTAATTAGCAAAAACAGAAACCGCCAGAGCGATGATATAAACACGGTACTTGCCCTCGCGCATAAGTGCGAGGAAGCCGAGCGCGACAAGGGGAGTGAGGGCGACAGTGTCGAGCCAGATATCGCACCAGTAATAGCCCATAAAGTGGGCGCTGAACGCGAAGCAAACCGAGAAAATGGTTATGGAGATATCGCAGCGTTTAAACGCATAGCGCAGGAAGAACGCGCAGAACAGACCCGCAAGACCGATCTTGAAGGCGACCGAGAAGGTGAGGAAGATGTTTACAGCCTCGACCGTGCTCGGAACGAAAACAAGAAGCAGGTTGAACGGGCTCGCGAGATAGTATGACGCAAGCGACAGGTAGTTGGTTCCTCCGCCCATAGTCCATGACCACAGCAGGGAATCGCCGTGCTTGAGCTTGTCCTGGAAGTCAACGAGGAATGGGAAGTACTGATGCCAAAGGTCGGTAACAAGAATCTGCTTGTCGTTGTTGCCGAACGGCTGGCAGCTGAAAACGGCGAACGCCGTATACATCAGAACGAACGGAATAATAAAAGACAGGATAACGAATATATGTCTGTAGAAAAATCCGCCTTTTGTGACCAGTACGGAGCCGTCTGACATCTCTTTAAGGTGCAGTGCGTTGTCGGGCACCGCGGGTTTGGTTTTTTTCTTTGTTTTTGCCATATTGATTCTCCTTGACCTTAATTTTTTGCATATTAAGGCATTATCTAACTTATCTATAATATCATATTTTCTGTCACAGGTAAACATTAAAAATGAATAAATATGGACTTTTTTTAAGAAAAGTGGTATCATTTATTAAACATATTTAACTATAACAAAACGGGAGAACGAAGATGAAGGATTTTTTAAAAAAGTTTTTTGACATCAAATTCTGGAAGTTTCTGCTTGTCGGAGTGCTGAACACTCTGGTCGGAGAGGGGCTTGTGTTCCTGTCGCTGAATGTCTTCGGATGGAAGAACTTCGGCTGGGGGCCCGGAGCCGCCGCGGTGCTCGGAGTTGTCGTGGGCAGTATTGTCAGCTTCTTCCTTAACAAGTATTTTACGTTCAAAAACAACGAAAAAAGCTGGGGACAGGTTCTCAGGTTCACTCTTAACATCGGAGTTTGTCTGTTGATAAGAGTTATTATTGCTACCGCCGTCAGCGAGGGCTGCAAGGCGGCTTCGCTGTCGATGTTCGGAATGGACGTCAACACCTTCGCGGCAAATATGAGCTGGATCATAGGCGCGGGAATGTTTGTTGTATGCAATTATATAGGACAGAGATTCTTCGCGTTTAAGGAAAAATAAGTGACAGATTAATAAAATATCCGAAAAAAATACGCAGGTTTTGTCAAATATCCATATGTGTTTTGCATTAATCATTGACAACAAGCATATGTTTTATTATAATAAAGTTAACTTTAAGAAGGGTATAGCTTCTTAAAGTTAAAATTCTGCCTAAAGGCAAAAGGAGTACTATTATTATGCAGGCATTTGGTTTTTTAACCCCTCTTTTTAACAAGGCGGCTGGCAAGCTTAAACTGATTTCCAGAATCGTTTTACTTGTCGGCGTAGGACTCAGCGTTCTCTTTGCGATTATCAACTTTGTTCAGGCGGGTATCGCGGGCGGCAACGGTCCCGACTCAAACAACATTTCGGACTATGCGGGCTACGCTAAGAGCATGGCTCATTACAGCTATCTCGCAGGTCAGGGCACACTTCACTTTGTATGGATGGGTTTCCTTTCACTCACAGTCGGCAGCGGCATTTCCTTTATAGCTGCGCTTTCTCTCCATGTTCTCTCAGGTCTTGCGGATAAGTTCGTTGAGGATGAGGAGGTTCCCGTTCGTCCCGTTTATACAGCTCCCGCTCAGCAGGCTGCTCCCGTTCAGCAGCAGGCTCCTGTACAGCAGGCTCAGTCCTTCTGTGACAACTGCGGCGCTCCGATCGCTCCCGGAACAACATTCTGCGGTTCCTGCGGCAAGAAGATGGGCTGATACCGAATACTTACTTTACAACTTATAGGGGTTGCTCAAACTATAAGAGCAGCCGCTTATGTAATGCAATTAAACAGTGATAAGTTTAAGTGAAAATCGCAAAGTGGTACAGTAAAAACGCTTTCAAAAATCACGCTGTCATGTTGCATATAACTTTTCACTTTCAACTATCAATACAGCAAATTTATCAAGGGGAAGGCTCGTTTGTTTTGAGCCTTCCCC
>JAHLBL010000143.1 GCA_020625635.1 bacterium | reverse complement strand
GAGGTTGATACCGTCAAGCCCTACGACAAGGATTATATGGTTTGTATCGAAGAAGCCAAAGCGGAGCTCAGAGCAAAGGCTCGTCCCGAGCTGAAAGAAATGCTCGATGATATTTCTGATTACGATAACATCTTCGTCGTCGGTCCTAACTGGTGGGGCATCTATCCGATGGCTCTGTACACCCAACTCGAAGCGCTCGACTTCTCCGGCAAGACCGTTCATTATGTCGTCACACATGAAGGCTCCGACTTAGGCGGCGTTCCGAAAACGATGTCCGATTCTTGCAAAGGCGCGAAGATCGGTTCAAGCCTTGCCGTTCAAGGCGGCAGCGCTCCTTCGTCAAGAGCTCAGGTGGAGAATTGGGCAAAGAAAGCTGTAAAGTAAACGAACAGGAGGAATCATCTATGTTAGAAAGTGTATTAGCAGGAAGAAAAGTGACCCTAAAGAATAAGATTGCCGTCAAGACCCTGACCTCAGTCGGATTGATCGCTCTCGCAGTCATTTTGCCGCAGATCGTTCACCTCGCTTTGGGACAGCCCGGTGGTGTACAACTGCTGCCGATGTATCTGCCGATACTAATCGGCGGATGCCTGCTCGGTTTACACTGGGCAATTGTTGTCGGTGCATTGTCGCCTGTCGTGAGCTTTGCAATCACTTCTATGATCGGCGAAGCTATGCCCGCACTCCCCAGATTGCCGTTTATGGTCGCGGAGCTTGCCGTATTTGCTGTTGTATCGGGACTGTTCAGTAAGAAGATCTACGAAAACGGGATGTGGGCGTTCCCGGCCGTGATCCTCGCTCAGCTTGCTGGTCGATTGGTGTTCCTCGGCTTGGTTGCGATCTTCCAAAATATCGCACCTTTTACTGTGCAGATGATATGGTCACAGATCCTTACCGGTTGGATAGGACTGGCGATACAGACGACTTTAGTGCCCCTGCTGATTATCGGTTTGAGGGCGATCCTAGTAAAAGACCATGACTGATTTAGAAATCGCAAAAGCGAACTTAGAAAGCCACAGTATCTGCCTGTGTAAAGACGGTAAGATCATCACCGACGATGGCAGAGGGATCTCCCCGATGATGCGTTTCATCCATGAGGAACGAGACCTCAGAGGTTATTCCGTCGCCGATATCATCGTTGGTAAAGCCGCGGCGATGCTGTTCGTTAAAACCGGTATCGCTGCAGTATACGGCAAGGTGATGTCAAATGCCGCTCGCGATTATTTACAGCAGTATCAGATACCCTGCACATGGGACGCCCTGACTGAGAAGATCATCAATCGAAAGGGCGACGACATCTGCCCGATGGAAAAGACCGTTGCGGAGCTCGAAGACTTTGAAGAGGGCTATCTTGCTCTCAAAGTAAAGCTGACAGCACTTATGAGGGGGTAAACAATCATGTATAAAAGCAAATTCTTCCCGGAAATACACGGCAACTTCGGCTTCGGCTGTATGCGCTTGCCAATGAAGGGCAGCAAAGTCGATTATGATGTGTTCAGCCGAATGGCGGACGCCTTTATCGAAGCGGGATTCAACTATTTTGACACGGCGCACGGATATATCGGCGGACAGTCCGAGACGGCAATCCGAGACTGTGTCGTCAAGAGATACGACAGGGACAGGTTCCTTCTGACAAATAAGCTGACAGATCCGTATTTTAGTTCGCAGAAGGATATCCGTCCGTTCATTGAAAAACAGCTTGCGCTGTGCGGCGTAGACTATTTTGACTTCTACCTGATGCACGCGCAGGATAAGAACAACTATCAAAAATTCAAGCGCTGCAGGGCTTATGAAACGGCTTTTGCCTTAAAGGAAGAAGGGCTCATCCGTCATTTCGGCATTTCGTTCCATGATAAAGCAGACGTACTGGATATGATCCTGACCGAGCATCCTGAGGTTGAGATCGTGCAGATCCAGTTCAATTACGTCGACTATGAGGACGCCTCTGTCGAAAGCCGCAAGGTGTACGAGGTCTGCGAAAAGCACTCAAAGCCCGTTATTGTAATGGAGCCGGTAAAGGGCGGCAGTTTGGTCAACCTTCCCGAAGAAGCAGATAAGATATTACGCGAGTTGAACAGAGGAAGCAACGCAAGTATCGCAATCCGTTTTGCGGCGAGCTACCCCAGCATGGCTATGGTACTGTCCGGAATGAGCGATATGGCGCAGATTGAAGATAACATAGGCGCGATGCGCGACTTCAAGCCGCTGGATGAAGCGGAAATGGCGGCGGTTAAAAAAGTCTGCGCCATCTTCCGCAGCCTGAACCTTATCCCGTGTACCTCGTGCCGCTACTGCGTCGAAGAGAACGAGTGCCCGAAAGGGATCCGTATCCCCGATATGTTTTCGTCCCTCAACGCGCATGAGGCGTTCCATAACTGGAACACGGGCTATTACTATGACAATGTTCTCACAGGCAACGGTCATGCAAAGGCGTCTGAATGTATCGGATGCGGAAAATGCGAGAGAGTCTGTCCGCAGCATCTGCCGATCCGTGAACTGTTGAAGCAGGTCGCCAAGACATTGGAGAGATAAATATGGAATATCGTGAACTCGGAAACACAGGTCTTAAGGTCAGTGTGATTGGCATGGGCTGTGAAGGCATGAAAGAAGATCACTGTGCCATGACCTCTAAGCTGTTCGATACGGCGGAACGTCTCGGAATCAATTATTTCGATCTCTATGCCTCCGACCCGGACCTTCGGGCGGCTATAGGCAAAGCGCTGAAAGGCAGAAGGGATCGGTTCATTATCCAATCCCACATCTGCTCGATCTGGAAAGACGGACAGTACTGCCGCACGCGCGATCTTGAAGAAACGAAAGCGGGCTTTGAAGAGAGCCTGCGCCTCCTCGGTACGGACTATATCGACATAGGAATGATCCATTACTGCGACGCTTTAATCGATTGGGACGAGATCGTGAAAAACGGTATTCTCGACTATGCGCGTAAGCTCAAAGCGCAGGGACAAATCGGGCATATAGGACTGTCTAGCCACAATCCTCTCGTAGCGGAAAAGGCGGTGCTGGAGGGCGGTATAGAGGTGCTGATGTTCTCGGTCAATCCCTGTTATGATCTGCAGCCTGCCAACGAGGATGTGGAGCAGCTCTGGAACGAGGACGCCTATTCAAAAACGCTCACCAACATGGATCCCGATCGGCAGCGATTATACGAAACCTGCCAACGCGAAGGCGTCGGCATTACGGTGATGAAGGCATTTGCTGGAGGTGACCTTCTGAATGCCGAGCTTTCACCCGCGGGTGTGGCGCTGACGGCTAACCAATGTATCGCCTACGCACTGTCACGGCCTGCGGTTGCAACCGTCCTTGCGGGGGCGCACACAGTCGTACAACTCGAGGTAAGCGCGGCATACTGTGAAGCGGACGCATCGGCTCGGGATTACGCATCAGCCTTAGCGTCCTTCCCGTATATTCGGTGGGAGGGTCACTGCATGTACTGCAGCCACTGTGCGCCATGTCCTATGGAGATCAGCGTAGCAGATGTGACAAAGTTTCTGAACCTCGCCGAGGCGCAGGGCGAAATACCCGAGACCGTGCGCGAGCACTACAAGGTTCTGCCGCATCACGCGGGCGAGTGTATCGGCTGCGGCGCGTGTGAAACACGCTGTCCCTTCGGCGTATCCATACGTGAGAATATGAAAAAAGCGACTGACCTGTTCGGGTATTGATTTTACTGAGTATCACGGCAAAAATCCTGTACAGCGGATAATGCCGGTATAGTCGTGATCGATAACAAAACCAAATGAAATAATAAGGAGATGTATGATATGAGTGACGCAGTTATGAACTATATTACCCTTAACGACGGCAATAAGATTCCCTCAATCGGCTTTGGCGTATTTATGATACCTGCCGATGGCAGCACCTACAAGGCAGTCAGAGTAGCCCTTGACGCAGGCTACAGACATATCGACACAGCTACCGCGTATTTCAACGAGGAAGAGGTCGGCAAAGCTGTACTCGAAAGCGGGATTCCTCGTGAGGAGATTTTTGTAACCTCTAAACTCTGGCTGTCACAATACGGCTATGAAGGTGCGAAGAAAGGTATCGAACGCTCCTTAACAAAGCTCGGGCTCGATTACATCGATCTCTATCTGCTCCATCAGCCCTACGGCGATGTTGTCGGCGCATGGAAGGCGCTTGAAGAAGCAAAGGATGAGGGAAAAATCCTCTCTATCGGCGTGAGCAATATGACCCCTAAACTCTGGAACAAGTTTGTATCACAGTTTGCGACGCTGCCTTCGGTAAACCAAATCGAGTGCAATCCCTTCTCTCAGCAAAAGAAAATGAGAGCGATTATGGATAAGGACAACGTCAAGGTGGAATGCTGGTATCCGCTCGGTCACGGCAACGCCGAGTTGCTTAAACATCCGACAATCACTGCCATCGCTGAAAAGTACGGCAAGAACGCAGGTCAGATTATCTTGAGGTTTGAAACGCAAGAGGGCTTTATCACCTTGCCGAAATCCACCAATCCCGAGCGTATCAAGTCAAATCTGGATGTCTTTGATTTTACACTGACCGAAGATGAGTTGCAAGCGATTCGCAATATGGATACCGGTACGACCTCGCACGATCCCGATGCCGACGGCGTGGGAGATTATCTTCTGAACGCCTTTAAAATTGAGGATTAGAACAAAATAAGTATCAGTTTTTATAAGTAATATGAAAATATTTTGATTGTTGATAATTTTCTCATGAGAAATGCTTATAAAAGCCATTTTATTAAAAACGGTTAACACTCAGTCGGTAGTGGCTACGTACATTTAAGTACCTGACACTATTCGTTGAGTTTTGGATGAAAAAATTTTATATGATCCTCCATAGCTCAGTCGGTAGAGCGCATGACTGTTAATCATGATGTCACTGGTTCGAGCCCAGTTGGGGGAGCCAAAAAGAATACTCACTATCAACAGTTGGTGTT
>JAHLBL010000142.1 GCA_020625635.1 bacterium | reverse complement strand
CGGTGGTGTGAGAGGGCGGAGCTATTCCGCCCTACTCGATTGTCTTAGCCGATTATTCCGTTTTGCGGGAAGGTCGTGGCGAATACGAGGGAAACGATCGTCATCAGCTTGATGAGGATGTTTATCGCGGGACCCGAGGTGTCCTTGAACGGATCGCCTACAGTGTCACCTACAACAGCTGCCTTATGAGCGTCGGAGCCTTTTCCGTCCTCTGTAGCGGTTTCGATGTATTTCTTGGCGTTGTCCCATGCGCCGCCGCTGTTCGCCATAAAGATCGCGAGCATGACACCCGTAATCAGCGAACCCGCGAGAAGTCCTGCGAGAGCCTCAACGCCGAGTATGTAACCGACAGCCAGCGGAGCCAGAACAGCCATTACACCGGGAAGAATCATTTCCTTAAGAGCGGCATTGGTTGAGATGGAGACGCAGCGTGTGTAGTCGGGTTTTTCTTTGCCCTGGAGTATGCCCGGCTTTTCCTTGAACTGACGGCGTACCTCGGCAATCATCTTGTTTGCCGCTTTTCCAACGCTGTCCATAGTAAACGCGGAGAATAGGAAGGGGAGCATACCGCCGAGGAACAGTCCCGCGACGACCTTCGGGTCGAGAGCGGAGATTTTCATATCAAATACGATTCCGCGGGAAAGAAGTCCCTGCTCGACCGTTTTTGTAAACGATACAAAGAGCGCCAGAGCCGTGAGTGCCGCGGAGCCGATCGCGAAGCCTTTGCCGATAGCTGCCGTTGTGTTGCCGACGCTGTCGAGCTTGTCGGTGATTTCGCGAACATGCGGGTCAAGCTCACTCATTTCGGCAATACCGCCTGCGTTGTCCGCGATCGGACCGTACGCGTCAACGGCAATCGTCATACCTGTTGTGGAGAGCATACCGACAGCCGCAAGCGCGATACCGTAAAGTCCCGTGCCCTCCTGTGAATTCTGCATTACAAAATAAGAAACGAGAATTCCGATAACTATGAAAATTACGGGAATCGCAGTGGATTTCATTCCTACGCCGAGACCTGTAATTATATTTGTAGCCGAGCCTGTTTTAGAGCTTTCGGCGATTTTCTTTACCGAGCGGTAGCGGTCGGAGGTGTACATCTCGGTCAGCTTGCCGATCGCCGTACCGACCACGAGTCCCGCAAGTACGCAGAAGAACGGGTTGAGCGACTCAAACATAAACCAGCTGAGCAGACCGCCGCAGATTATTACGAGCGCGGTCGCGAGATACTCGCCGAGATTGAGAGCCTTCTGGGGATCGGAGTTTTCCTTTCCTCTTACAAAGAAAACGGAGATAACCGAACCGATAATACCCGATGCGCACAGCAGAAGCGGAAACAGCGCCGCGCACATAGTTTTGTCAAAGCTGCCCGTAAAGGTGGAGAACGCAAGCGTTATAGCGGATACAATCGAGCCTACATAGCTTTCAAAAAGGTCAGCGCCCATACCCGCGACGTCGCCTACGTTGTCACCAACGTTATCGGCGATTGTTGCGGGGTTGCGGGGATCATCCTCGGGAATACCTGCCTCTACCTTGCCTACGAGGTCAGCGCCTACATCGGCAGCCTTGGTGTAGATTCCGCCGCCGACTCTTGCGAACAGCGCGATCGAGGAAGCTCCGAGCGAGAAGCCCGTGAAAATGTTGAGCATTTCGGCATTAGTCGCAAGGTCAAACGCGTTGTCAATTATAAGGAAAATAATACCTAATCCGATAACGCCCAGACCGACAACTGAAAGACCCATAACGGCACCGCCGCGGAAGGCTATTTTAAGAGCCTTGTTCATTCCGCTTTCACGCGCCGCGTTAGCCGTGCGGACGTTAGCCATAGTAGCGACGGTCATACCGAAGTAGCCCGCCAGTGTTGAGAACATAGCGCCGAGTATAAAGCACGCGGCAGTTCCCCAGTTAATTACAAAGCCGATTACGACGAACAGAAGTGTCGCGAATACGACGAGGATTTTGTACTCCGAGAACAGGAACGCTCTCGCGCCTGTTGATATTGCGGCGGAAATAGTTTTCATTCTTTCGGTTCCCGAGTCCTGTTTGCGGATAAAGTGCGCAAAATAAATCGCGAACACGAGTGCGACAGCGCCCGCTATCACCGGAACTGTAAGTAATGGATTGTTCATACAATACCTCCCCCGTAAATCAAATTACGTGAATTTTTGTAACTTATATTATACCATTATTCGTTTTTTTAGTCAAGAATTTGTTTTTTTGGAATAATCAAAACTATTTTTCGTGTAAATTGTTATAAAAACGGATGCGCTGTTTATTGAGCAGAAATTAAAAAGGTCAGTTCGTTTTAAACTGACCTTGTATGTTTACGGAATAAATAGTTTTAAGTAATCATCTATAGAAAACTTTTCTATTAATTTGTCACAATTTTTAAAAACGTCTTTTCCGAATTCGGGAAGTTCGTCCGGGATTTCGGCTTTTACAAGAGATTTGCAGTTTTTAAAGGCTTCGTCGCCGATAACCTTAAGGCTCGGCGGAAGCTTTATTTTTTTCAGAGAGGTACAATCCTCAAACGCGCTGTCGCCGATTTCGTTCAGACCGTCGTTGAACTCTACCTTTGTGAGCGATGTACAGCCCGCGAACGCTCTTCCCGCAACGACAGTCATCGTGTCGGGAAGCTTTATTTTTCTTAGCTTTGTGTTCCCTTTAAATGCGTTCTGCTTGATTGTTGTAACAGGCTTTCCGTCGATAGTGGAGGGGATGGTAATGTCCGTCGCGTCAGGATCGTTGCAGCCTGTGATCCATACGTCGGTGTCGTGAACCTCGTATATAATCTTGCTGAGGTCGGAGCTGCTTTCTTCTTCCTTTTTCTCAGTCTTGTTGAAAAACACCCAAATTCCCGCTAACGCGACAGCCGCTGCTATTACAACGGCGACAACCGCGAAAAGCACATGATGTTCATTTTGGGACTGTTTTGGTTGTTCTGCGGCGGAAGCGACAGGGTGATAGCCCTCGGGCTTTTCGTCACAATTGGGACAAAAACCGTCGCTGTTTACTATTTTGCCGCATTTGGGACATATTCTTGCCATAATTTCTCCTGTTAATCGCTGTCCAGAATGATACCGTTTATCTTCGTTTTGATTGTCTGAGTGATTTTCTTACCGGTCTCGCTGACGTCCGTTCTGCCTGTGTAATTAGAGATAAGCACAACGGTTTCCAAATCCTCGGGATTCATACGGATATATGCCGCGCCGAGATAAGTCTTGCTCGTAACAACATAGTATCTGCCGTTGCAGTAAATGCCGCAGTTATAGTTGCTGCCTTTGATAGCCTTTATGAGGTCGGTTTTGCAGAGTGTTCCGTCAAGAATAGCGGAGCACAGTTTTACTACATCATCAGCCGAGGTCGTAATGCCGTATGTTGAAAACCAGAAACCGTAGGAGCCCAGTGATTTAAGGTCTCTTTGGCTGCGCCAGATATTATTATTCATATCAAAGCACTTTAATTTACCGCCTGATACAATAAAACCTGTGTTTTTCAAATCAAGCTTATCAATAAATTCGCTTTTTATAAACTGCTTATAGCTCTTTCCCGTAACCTTTTCAATAATCAGTCCGAGAATATAGTAGTTTGATTCAGAGGAATCCTTACTGCTTCCGAGACCGTTTGCAATAATTTCGGCTGCAACAAGGCGCTTGATTCTTTCGTCATCGTTCTTCTTATATGCGGCAGCTATTTTTTTAGCGATCTTCTCATTCTCTGAAACGGTTTTAAAATAAGATTTAAAGCAATAAGTGTTGTTCAAAAGATGATTTATTGTTATTTTGGACAGATAATCTCCGCCGTTAAAAAATTGACTGAGAGGGGTATCGAATGAAATTTTTTTCTGATCTATCAGTTTATAAATTGATATCCCGGTAAAAATCTCGGTTAATGAACCACCGTGAAAAACGGTATTCTCATTGATCTTTTTGCCGAGATTGTTCTCAAAGCCCAAGTAATTGCTGTAAACGTCGTTCTTATTCAGCTTGACTCTGGCGGCGCCGTAGTAATCGTTGACAGTGAGGATATCGTCTACCTGCGAGTCAATTTCGTTGAGCTGTGCGTTTGTAAATTTTATTGTAGTTGTGTCAAAAATATCCTGATTTTTTTCTCCGCATCCTGCAAATGCCGTTACCATTGTCGCAATAACGAGCAGAAGACAGATTATTTTTTTACATCTCATCAATTTCAGCCTTTCTTCAATACTTTTACGATTTCGCTGATATACATTTTGTGATAATCGTTCGCCGCATACTGGGGGAGAACGTCTTTTTCGCTGATGATGCTTTCCTTGTTAAGCGTCTGGGCATAGAGTTTGCGGCATACGAGCACCAGTCTTGCTTCCTCAAAATAAGGAGCGTCGCCGTCGTATACAGGAGTGAAACCGCACTCCGCGATTTTGTCAACATCGCGGCCGCTTTTGGTTCCGCAGAACTGAAGCTGCCTGCGGTAGCTATCATCAAAAAAGCTGAGTGTGTAATAATTCTCATTTTCCATCAGCCCGAAGGTGAATCTCTGGGGACGGATAAACGTAAACGCGACGGGCTTGTTCCACATTATTCCGACTCCGCCCCATGAGGCTGTCATTGTGTTGCAACCTTCGCCGTTCTTAGCCGTAACAAGCGCCCAGTCCTTGCCGATAAGCTCAAACGGATTATCGGTGAGTTCGTTCGGTCTGATTTCAATAAAGTCTGCCATAATATCAAATCCTTCTGTGAGTTTATAATCATTTATATGAGATATTCTACCACATAAATTCATAATATTCAACACAATGTATAAATATACATTATATAACTAATATTTATACATAATAATAACCGCTCTTCAAAGAAGAAACGGCTTTTATACAGTCGCTTTTATGGTTTGTTTTATCTAAATATCGGAAAAACTGCCGCTATTTTTTTAATTTTATACAAATTTCACAATATTTGAATATTTATACAAAAATGCTTGATTTTTCCTTCAT
>JAHLBL010000141.1 GCA_020625635.1 bacterium | reverse complement strand
AGGATCATCATCCGGAACAGTTTCACCGCCGGTTGGTATTTCCTGGTCAATTTTGTTTTGGTCACTAATAACCAGTACATCCTTAATGAAATTAATTCTCCTAAACTGAAAATCAGGTGAAATATATACTTTTTTCATTTTAACACTTCCTTATGATGCTGAATATGTGGTTATTGTAGCCTCAGAGTTACCTATAACATTAATTGCAAAATATACAGGGTCAGAAAGAACAACACCGTCAGGCTTAACAACATAATAGTAAGCTTTCATAACACGCTTTCTCCATGTGTTGGAGTTAGTGAATTTCAGGAAGTAATCATATCTGTTGAAGTCATTGTAATCCTTGTTGTCAATTGCATAATAGTATGCAGCGTTTTTGCCTGTATTTCCACCTGCGGTGTATGTGATGTAATTCTTGTTATTTGCAAACTTGCCGTCTGTGATAAATGTAGTGAGATTATCACCTGTCAGTGTACTGGTATCCGAGTTAAATGTCTTTCCGCTAATTGACGCTTCGGCATTGTCATCAATGGATACGTTCTGGTTAAATTCCATGATAACACCGGTCTTATAATCAGTTCTTCCTGTGTCCTTGGTTCCGTCTCCGTTATAATCATTGAGCTGTACATATTTTTCGCTGAGGTAGTTTACAATGAAATCAGCATAAACATAATCGTAGTTAGTAATTGTTTCTCCATCAACTACATTGTAGACCTCACGAGTATAGACAGGTTCTCTGATGCCGGCAATTTCAGAATCTCCGGTGCTTTCATACACAGCCTCAATCCATGAATCCTCCGGAATTGTAAGTGAGAAGAATCTGTTGTAACAACGTGCATATGGTTTTGTATCTAACTTCTTTGTAAGATTGCCCTCAGAATCTCTCTCAGCGCTGTATACATCCCAATATTTGAAGTCTGATGAAGCATCGTTGTATCCGTATCCGAGAAGTTTTGAGTTGTTTGTAAATGAATCATCATCAACTTCTAATACCTCTGAATAAGGAGAACCATTCTTATTGAATGAAATTTGCACTTTGTGTCGCTTGGCTGTTTTCACACCGGTCATCGAATACACTTTTGTGCCCTTTGTATGTGTGATATTATTCATATCCCATGTTACAACATTATCAAGGTCATCAACTCGCGGAGCAGTGTTCTGGATCCATTCCCTGATTGTAAACGAGCCGTCGGACGGATTACTCATATCGTTAACAATAATGTTGTTATTCAGTCCGTATTTATCGTCCGCACCTTTATATGCTTCAAGGAATTTTGCATCAACTGTACGTTTTGCGGTGTAGGTTTTATCTTGATTGAATCTGTCTTTATAAGTATAAGTGACAGTCAGAGTTTCATTTACATTATCAAAATTCGAATAGTAATAGAATGATTCTTTCTTAGGAGTATCATTTGAGTTGAATACATCACTCTTATTAATTGTGATTGTAGTAGTTTTTGTTGTTGCTTCTATCTCGTTGGAATCAGTGCCTGCAATAACATCACTTTCAGATGTACCGGTGTAGAAACCTCTGAACTTGTTCTCGCCGATTGAAGATGCGCCGAGTGTTACTACAATACTTTTATCTGATGTAATCATCGGAATGGATAATACACCGTTAACAGCTTGTGCATTTTCAAATGTCTCTGTTTGATTATTTTCGTGGGTTACAACAGCACTTACCTCTGTGTTGCCTAATGCGGAAGTGGGGAGCAGGGTGTGGCTTACTTTGACGGTAGCAGCTCCGGTAAATCTGTAGCGAGCGATGTATGTATCGCTTGATGACATTGAGCTGGAACCATTGATTGATTTTGTAATATTGCTTTCTGTTGTACCGTTGACACGAACCCAACCTACGAATTTATATGCCGGATTAAGTTTGGAGTTGTCAACCCTAAATGTGAAATTATCATCAGACAGGAGAACGTTATTAGCTTCTACTTTTTCGTTGATGGTTGCAGTTCCGGATGAAGTGTTGACAGATTCATTTGTAAAGTATGCCTTGGCTCCGGTTATTCCACCCTGATTTGTGTTTTGGAATGTATCGTCCTGCCAACCGGTAACTCCGCCGCCGGTATACTGAATTTTTATGTTGGCGTTAATTGTATCGCCTTCATAAGTAGCGTACCAGCGACCGTCGTTACGAACCGCCTTGTCCTCTCCGCCGGTAGGTTTTACGCCGCCGAAAAGTACGTTCTCATATGTGATTACAACAGGCTTGTTTAAGTAATCTGCCGTTTTAAGAGCGGTATATGCTGTTTTATAATCACTCCACTTGTTTCCGCTGTAAGCAGCGAAAGAAGCAGCTGATTTCATCAGGAGAGCCGAAGGAGAAATCTGTGCCTTTCTGGTATATTTGTTGCTCTCATATTTGTAAACGTTCCACTCTGTTCCGAAATAACCTGCGTTGTTATAAACATATCCGTTGGATACAACGTGGATTACAGACGTTGTATCAGGAGTGGGCTCAGTGCTCTGGTCAGCCAATACATTACCGAAAATATCTACATATCTTCCGTAGTAATCCGTAAGCGGTTCCCAGCCATTTTTCCACGTGCTTGTTGCGACAGTTGTAAATGTAGCCGGGGCTTGGTTACCGCCTGCGTCCTGAAGGTCTGTGCGGCTTCCGTTAAAACCATCTTCATATTTATAGTAGAAGATGATGTTCTTCAGTTCTTTTACAGCCGGAACTTCTTTTTTGATTTTATAGAAATCATCATAGTCATATGTCTGCTTATGGTTTGCGTTGCTTTCGTTCCATCCCTGAATGGTTCTGTGGGCAGTATCCCAGTATCCGTTACTGAGCGTTACGCCTTTAATATCGGTACTGCTAATGCTGTCGGGAATATCAATATAACGCTTACCGCCTTCGTTGATAACCGGCTGACCGGGATATGCCTTGAAAGCATTGTCTGCACCGTCGAGATTTCCGTAGAAGGGGTATACATAGAGAGTGCTTCCCCAACCTTCTGTGGACGGAACATCGTCGTAACCTTCGATATAGAATCTTGTAGTGGTATCGTCTTTTTTATAGATAATAGGCGTTACTTCGATTTTCTCATCAGTGGTCTCAACATCAATCGGAATCGTTACGGTATAAACACCGTTTGTGAAATCAGCTTCGGCTTGTGTAATCAGTCCGTAGGTTTCTCCGTTTACATCAAAACCCTTTACATAATAATCTGCCTTATAAGCTGCTTTGATAGTTGTCTGAACCTTGAAGGACTTACCTTTCTTTACCGAAGCAAACTGAGCGTTTCCGCCGTTCCAGTTTTCACTGTTCGGATTATACTCAGTGCCGATTGGTGTTCCTTCGGTGTTCTGGATAACAGAAGCCGCCATAGAACCCATAGTGGTGTTTTCGTTTCTCAGCGAGCCCGATTTAGCGTAAACATTGACAGTAGAAGCAGTTTCGCCGCCGCCTGAATTGGTCTGGGTTACGGTAGTAGTGTGTGTAGAAGGATCAAAGGTAAATGTGACCGAGGTCGCATTTGCTTTGATAACGTAGGACTGGTTCTCTGCCGGCCATGAGCCGCCGTCCCAGCCGTCGCTGTCGCCGTTCTTGACCACCTTGAAGTTGATGGTACCCGCCGGAATG
The DNA here is from genome assembly GCA_020625635.1 of bacterium. GTDB lineage: Bacteria > Bacillota > Clostridia > Oscillospirales > Acutalibacteraceae > Ruminococcoides. Next base: position 1,482 of record JAHLBL010000141.1, on the reverse strand, counting down.
TTGGTGGTAAAGGTCTTTTCGTAGCAGCCGCTCGTGCTGTTGTAGGTCAGTTCGTTGTTAGAGGTGTTCCATGTGCTCCCGAAGAACTGAGCCACACCGCCTGTGTACTGACCTGCGAGGAAGTATTTGTCAACATGATTTATTTCCGCAACGGAAATCTTGCTGGTGTTTTCGTTAACAGTGATACGATATGACCTTCCGGGCTGGAGCTGTAAGGAACCGCCGCCGTTGCTGGCAGCCAAATCAACAATATCCGCATCCGTCAGACCCGCAGAAGTGACCTTGTAGTCGCCGCCAATGTAGTTGTAATAGGTGTCGCCGACTTTGAACGCCTTTTGCTTATTTTCGGAATTGTTATACAAGCCGATGTCGATCGTGGTGAATGTGGGATTGCCGGCGACAAGCGTCGCTCTGTCCGCAGTCGTAATGTCAATGGTATACACACCGGCTGTGCCGGTAGCCGTGTTAACAGCTGCACCTGCATGGTATTCTCCCCACCATATTGCGTCATCAACACCTTCGCCTCTGGTAATGCTGTTCGTCGAACCGTTGATCTGTGTGATACATGAACTCCAGATGTCACCGGTCAGGCTGTAGGTGCTGGTTGAAGCAGAAGCTAAGGCTACGGAAAGAGTCTTATCTCTGTTATCCCAAGTAAACCTGTATGTTCCGGTAGTCGCGGGAGTATAGGATAATTTATCAGCTGAGCCGCCGTAATTATCTTTGCCATAGGAGTAAACCTGAACAAAAGAGCCGGTAGTCAGTGTTGATGTTCCTCTATAGTAGTATTGACCTACCTTGTTAAACAAATAATATGCTGTTCCACCGGTCAACGAAACATCACAGGTATAGGTGTAGCCGTCAGCGGCTTGCGTCATGGTTTCAGTGTGATCCAAATTATAATAATTCGTATGACCCGTTTGAACATCCCATCTTAATTCCACGCCGGCAGACGTTGGACTCATATAGAGTTCATTTTGAGTACTGTCCCATGTAACAATATACTGGGTATCACTGCTATTGGTAGCATATTTTTCCCTGTTGCTGGTATTACCATAATTGTTGTTGACACCCTTATCGGTTAATTTATAAGCGGCATTGCTTTCAGCATCAAAATCGGAGTTCGGCTTATAATGCTTATCGTTTTGACCATAACCGCCGTATGACATATACATACCGTATGTGCTGGATGTGTCCAGCGTTGCGATATAATAATACTTGTTGGTCGCCTTTGAAGATTGCGTTAATGCCTGATGATTTCCGGCAGAATAGTTGCCGGAAGGCATATCTTTCTGATAATTCCAATAATAATCAGTTGTAGCACCAACCGAACTGATTCTTGTATACGCTGCGTTGGTGGTAAGCAGAGAGCCAAAACCGACTGATGTTAAAAGCATAACAACGCCCAGGAAAACCGCGAGAGATCGCTTGGACATCCGCTTTATCTTTGTTTTCATAAATTTACCTCCATTCTGCGGGGGT
>JAHLBL010000140.1 GCA_020625635.1 bacterium | reverse complement strand
CTCGGCGATGATATTAAGAGCTTTACCGTAGACTGTACCTCAAACGGTTCGCTATATAACGGCAAGGGTGAGGATATACGCGGAAAAAAGCTGAACAAAAAGACTGAGATCAACTGGCAGCCGAACTGCGAAAAGCTGATAAACGACCTTGGTTCGGACGCGCTTGAGGTGCCCTCCACCCTTGAGCGCGACCGAAGGTCAACGGCTGTGCTTAACGAGCTTCTTTGTGACGCGGACGCTTATAACCGATATTTCGGCGACACCATTACCGTTACTGTCGTTCACGATGATGACAATGCTGAAACGCTGATAGTTGTTATAACGCTCGACGAAAACGGCAGTTATTATATTTCCAAATTAAAGCAGGTATAGTATGAAACGTATTATTTCCTTTATTTTAACAGTATTTATTTTTATCTCTCTCGGGACGTCGGCGGTCGCCGTTACAGTCGGAGACGATAATCACAACATCTACAATTCGGGGTTTTCCGATAGTTCCTACGGGGATTATATCGAATATCTGAAAACGCTCTGCGCTCAGCGCGGAACAGTCTACAGCGAGGACGAACTGATTGAAATTTATAATCAGGTGTCGTTTTATATGCTGAACAAGTTCTCGATTGAGTCCTCGGATAAAAAGCTCCAGACACTTATTGACTGTATTATGCTTGTCGGAGTCCGTACTGACTCCGAGTGCAACTGCGTTGAGGTCGTGATCCGTGACCTCACAAGGGAAAAAGCCGAGCTTTTCTCCGAGTATATCTGTGACAGCGACGCGGTTGTCCTATGGAACAACAACTGCAGCCTTTCCGCGCCTTCAAGTGAGTATACCGAGACCGACGTTGTGATCAGACCGAAGGTCCCGACGACGATTAATCTTAAATCGGGACAGAGTAAGACTGTCCCCGTCGCAAACAGGGACAAGGTGCTTCTCTGGAGGTCGTCCGATGAAAGCACTGTTCTCGCAATCGATGGCTGCGCTGTGGCGTGCAAAAAAGGCGCCGCTGATGTTACCGCTGTTTACAGTTCCGCGGTTGAACTCACGTTCCACTGTAATGTTACCGACGATCCTGCTCTTTTATACAAGGGTAAAAAAGTGTCCTCTATCAGTGTTAAAAAGGGGAAAAGCGTTTCCGTGAAGCTTACGGGAAAGGCGTCCTCGATCAATAACTCTTACACAAGCACGAAGAGAGCGAAAATAACCTCAAAAAAGACCGCGAAAACTATCACGATCAAGGGATTGAAAAAGGGAACGACCTCGGTTAAAATCAAGGTAAATAATTCGGTTACGTTTAAGATTAAAGTAAAAGTAAAATAACGGCAACACCGTAAACCTGAATTATGCGGTGCTGTCTGGAAGCTTTGAAAGGAGTACGTTATGAAACGATTTTTGTCGATTATTATATCGTTTGTTATGATAATATCCATATTATCGGTCGGTACGGCAGTGAACGCGAGCGGAAACCTGTCTGTCGCGAAACCGATGGACACGACGGGCGAGAATACGATCTCGTCGGATTATACACTCGGAAAGCTCGGAAGCGGTTCTTTCCTTTGCTATCATCGTGAACCCGCTCCGCCGTGGATGGTTCAGTTCAGCGTACAGTACGGACGCTACATCTTCACCGACTATATTTGCGAGGGGGAGAGCGGACACGGATTTTACGTCACGAACAACGGTAAAAAGCTTATGCTCAGCGAGGCTTTTGAACAGAAGCTGACCGACATAGATGAGGTCGTATCCGTGATCGAGAAACAGACCGCTGTTCCCGAAAGGCTCATTGATACTGTCGTCGACACCGAACTCGCTGAAAACCTCATAAAAGACCGATATAACAGGGACGAAAAACTCGAATTCGTCGGCACGCTTTACGCCGATTGCCATCTTTTCTACTCAGTCGGAAGCGACTTATGCGAATGGATGTGGGACTATACCTTTGATAATTATACGGTACATATCAACGCAGGGCATACGGGAAACTACGAGCCCGAGGATATCGGACTTTACGTTCTTATCAGAGGAAAGGAATATAATATATATAATCTAAAGGAAGCATTCTCAATGATTCCCACAGGAGAAATCGGATTTAATGACCTGATTGATGTTATTGATTCCAAGAATCTGCCTTACAGCTTTACAATCGAGCGCAGAAAACCCGGAACCCCGGAGACAACCGAACCTCCCGAAAAAAACTCGGAAACAGTAAAGACTCTTACACCTACGGAACCTTCCGAGACCGTGACCGAGACAGTCGCAAAACCCACGGAACCTTCGGAGACCGTGACCGAGACAGTCGCAAAACCTACGGAACCTTCCGAGACTGTGACCGAAACAGTCGCAAAACCGACAGAAACCACCGAGACCGTTACGGAAACTGTAACTGAGCCCAAAACTACGGAAACAGAAACCAAAGCTCAGTCCGTTACTGAAACTGTTACCGAATCAGTAACAGTTCCGACAATAAATCCCGAGTCCAAGTTATCTCAAAAGCTGAAGGATAAGATTGAAGCGGGGGAGACCGAGCTGCGGGTTTGGATTTTCCTAAGAAACTGTATCAACGCGACTGAAATAGAAAAGTATGTACGCGAGAATTACGGCTTTAAAGTGATTGATAAAACCAATGTCGACGAGTATCTGCGGCTCTACCGCGCTGAGGTCGCCAGACGCAACAAGGATAATGTCTATAGATTTCTCGACGAAAAGGGAAGTCTGATTGGAAAAATCTATTTTTCGGATTCTTTCCTTATTGCCGACATTAAGGCGGAAGATGCTCTGAAAATCGCCGAGTCGGAATTTGTAACGGAAGTAAGCTTCTGTGAGGATTCCGTTATTGAGATCGCTGATCCCGAGACCGAACCCGAAAAGGATGACACTGAAATAAAAAAGCCTAAAAAGACCAATACGCTTTCCGTAAAAGCGGTCGTAAAAACAGTGAAGCTCAGGGACGTTAAAAAGAAAAAAGTGACCGTCAAAAATGCGATCACCGTAACGAAAAATCGGGGCGCTGTGTCCTATGCCGTCGTAAAGAAAGGCACGTCAAAGGGCGTCTCTGTTTCAAAGAAGGGCGTTATTACAATCAGGAAAGGCGCAGTAAAAAAGAAAACCACGTTGAAAATTGTTGTAAACGTAACCGCAAAGGGCAACAAGTATTACAAGAAAGCCACGAAGAGGATTACCGTAAAAATAAAAGTTAAGTAAAATGATACCGCCGTTCGTATGGACGGCGGTAGTTCTTTTTCGGCGAATCAGCCCGATATTCCGTATGTTCCGTTAAGCGGGTTCTGAAACAGCGGGATCCGCGGAGTGAAGAAAGTAAAGACTATAAACAACACTCCTATTAAGCATATGAGCGCGAACGCGAGCCAAGGCTTTTTGCAGCGCGTCCCGTTCTTTGTAAAAAGCTTTGCTTCAAGCAGAAACGCCGCAGCGGATGAGAAAAAGAAAATCGCGACGTTAAGCCATGCGGGGGATTCTCCGAACACTCCGTTGTACGTGTAAAAAAGGAACGGTATCGAGAGCAAGCCTGTCAGAATCCCGATAAGCTTTATACACCAAAAGTCTCTATGCTCTTTGAAAAAACGGCTCTGTATAAGCGAGAATAAAAACATAGGGAAGAACAGCAGCTTCATATGCTCCCAAGTAGATTCGTTGACCGACGAGAACGGCGCGGCAATTATGCATTTATTTGTCAGGTCATATAGAAAATGCAGCAGCGTGCCGACAAGTACGGTCAGCGAGAATCCGCCGAACTGCCACAGCGCAGTGCCTTTCCTCATTATCATCACCGTCCTCAATACGTATCATCAGATAATATGCGGAAACTTAAATTATTATGTTTATCGTTAAAGCCCGGGAATGCTTTACTGCATTATTTTCACCTTTCAGGCAATACTTTTAGTAAAAGTATTGTTAAGGAGCGGTTGTTATTGCAGTATAACAAAGTCGAGATTTGCGGGGTAAACACATCACAGCTTACGGTTCTTACGGAGGAGCAGAAGCGGGAGCTGCTCAGGACGATCCACAACGGCACAGAGAGCGAGAAAAAGCGCGCGAGGGATAAGATGATCGAGGGCAACCTTCGGCTCGTGCTGTCGGTTATACAGCGCTTTTCGGGGCGCGGAGAAAACGCCGACGACCTTTTTCAGGTAGGAGTGATAGGGCTGATAAAGGCAATCGACCACTTCGACTGCACAATGGACGTAAAATTCTCAACCTACGGCGTGCCGATGATAATAGGTGAGGTAAGGCGATATCTGCGCGATAACAACGCTGTGCGTGTTTCGCGTTCAATGCGGGATATAGCGTACCACGCTATGCAGGTCAAGGAAAAGCTGATGACAAAGCGCAACCGCGAGCCCTCCATTGAGGAGATAGCCGCGGAGCTTAAGCTGCCCAAGGATACCGTTGTGCTTGCGCTGGAATCGATCGTAGATCCCGTGTCGCTTTACGAGCCGCTGTTCTCGGACGGCAACGACACGATCTACGTTATGGACCAGATCGGCGATTGCAGCGACGACCGCGACTGGCTGGACGAGATCTCGATCCGCGACAGCATAAAGAATCTATCCCCGAGAGAGAAGAAGATCATCGGTCTACGCTTTTTTAAGGGCAAAACCCAGATGGAGGTCGCGGACGAAATCGGCATTTCTCAGGCGCAGGTCAGCAGGATAGAGAAGGCGGCTCTCAGGCATATAAAGGGCGAGTGAAGCTTTTTAAAAAAATTTGAAAAAATTTCAAAAAAGGTATTGACTTTTCGCCCGTCATAGTGTATCATAATCAAGTCGCTACGAGAGAGCGACGCAGCGTGGGAGCTTAGCTCAGCTGGGAGAGCATCTGCCTTACAAGCAGAGGGTCACAGGTTCGAGCCCTGTAGTTCCCACCAACTAAATATAAATGTCATATGCAAGCATATCGACTACAATATGGCCCGGTAGTTCAGTTGGTTAGAACGCTAGCCTGTCACGCTAGAGGTCGACGGTTCGAGTCCGTTCCGGGTCGCCATTATTGTGCCTTTGTAGCTCAGTTGGTAGAGCAGAGGACTGAAAATCCTCGTGTCGATGGTTCGATTCCGTCCGAAGGCACC
>JAHLBL010000014.1 GCA_020625635.1 bacterium | reverse complement strand
ATACGCTCGATAGCAGGATCGTTAGCAAGGTTTACGAACATTACCGTTCTGTCGATAGCGCCTGTCTCCTTAAAGGATTCAATAAAATAGTTCGATTCCTCAAAGGTGATACCCATAGCCGCAAATACAACGGCGAATTGCTCGTGCTTGCCTCTTACGGTAGCCTGACGGGCAATCTGTGCGGCAAGGTTAGCATGGGGAAGACCTGAAGCGGAGAAAATTGGCAGCTTCTGTCCTCTTACAAGTGTGTTAAGTCCGTCGATAGCGGAAACGCCTGTCTGGATAAACTCCTGCGGATAGTTGCGCGCCGCGGGATTCATCGGTGTTCCGTTTATGTCGAGACGCTTTTCGGGAATAAGAGCGGGACCGTCGTCAATCGGGTTTCCGAGACCGTCGAATACTCGTGAAAGCATATCGGGCGATACGGGGAGCTCCATCGAACGTCCGAGGAATCTTACCTTTGAACCCGCAAGATTGATACCCGAAGCTGATTCGAAGAGCTGAACGAGCGCGTTGCTGCCGTTGACCTCAAGAACCTTACAGCGTCTTGTTTCTCCGTCGGGGAGCTCAATCTCGCCGAGCTCGTCGTACTTAACGTCATCTACGTCGCTGATCATCATAAGAGGACCTGCGACCTCCTGTATAGTGCGATATTCCTTCGGCATCAGTTATCACTCCTTTTCAGTACGTCTTCGATTTCAGCGTCAAGCTGAGCACCAATCTGCTCAAACTCAGCGTCGATCTTATCTTCGGCAACGTATTTATATCTTCCTATTCTCTCTCTGACGGGGATATTTACGAGCATCTCGATGTCAGCGCCGTTGCCGAGCGCCTCGAGAGCCTTGTCGTAGTAGGAGAGGATAACTCTCATCATAAGCACTTGCTTTTTGAGAGAGGTGTATGTATCTGTTTCGTCAAACGCGTTCTGGTGCAGATAGTCCTCGCGAATTGAGCGAGCGGACTCAAGCTTCAGTCTGTCGGGAGCGGAGAGGGCGTCCATACCTACGAGGTTGACGATTTCCTCGAGCTCACTCTCGTCCTGAAGCATTGCCATCAGTCTGCCTCTGAGCTCCATAAAGTCGGGAGCCGCGTTCTCGCTGAACCACTTTGAAAGCTGATCCGTGTAGAGTGAATAACTTGTAAGCCAGTTGATAGCGGGGAAGTGACGCTTATAAGCAAGATTAGCGTCAAGTCCCCAGAACACCTTAACGATTCTCAGTGTAGCCTGAGATACAGGCTCGGAGATATCACCGCCGGGAGGCGAAACGGCGCCGATTACGGAGAGGGCGCCTTCGGTATCGTCTGTGCCGTTTACGATTACTCTGCCCGCGCGCTCATAGAACTGAGCGAGACGGCTGCCGAGATATGCGGGATAACCTTCTTCACCGGGCATTTCCTCGAGACGGCCCGACATTTCTCTGAGAGCCTCAGCCCAACGTGATGTCGAGTCAGCCATAAGAGCGACTGTATAACCCATATCGCGGAAGTACTCGGCGATTGTGATACCTGTATAAATCGAAGCCTCACGAGCCGCAACGGGCATATCGGAGGTGTTGGCGATAAGAACGGTACGCTCCATAAGAGAGTTGCCTGTGCGGGGATCCTTAAGCTCAGGGAACTCGTTAAGAACGTCTGTCATCTCGTTTCCGCGCTCACCGCAACCGATGTAAACGATGATGTCGGCTGCCGCCCATTTGGCGAGCTGGTGCTGAACTACTGTCTTACCTGAACCGAACGGTCCCGGAACAGCCGCTACACCGCCCTTTGCAAGCGGGAATAGTGTGTCGATAGGTCTCTGACCTGTTGTGAGCAGAATATCAGGAGAGAGCTTTTTCTTATAAGGTCTGCCGATACGTACAGGCCATGTCGTGAACATCTTTACTTCCTTGCCGTCAACAACAGCTACAACATCGTCAATCGTGAAGTCACCTTCCTTAATGCTGCTGACAACACCGCTGACCTTGTTGGGAACGAGTATTTTGTGAAGCACAGCCGCTGTTTCCTGAACGGTGCCTATTACATCACCCGAAACAACGGTATCACCCTCTTTTACAACAGGGGTAAAGTGCCATTTCTTTGTATGGTCAAGAGCGCTTACCTCAACACCGCGCTTGAGGTTTGTTCCCGCGACCTTCATTATTTCGTTAAGCGGACGCTGGATTCCGTCGTAAATCGCGCCGATAAGACCGGGTCCGAGCTCTACGGAAAGAGGTGTACCCGTGGATTCAACCGTTTCGCCCGGTCCGAGTCCCGAGGTCTCTTCGTAAACCTGAATCGAAGCCTTATCACCGTGCATTTCTATGATTTCACCGATAAGTCGCTGTTTACTTACACGTACAACATCGAACATATTGGCGTCGCGCATTCCGTCCGCGATTACGAGCGGACCCGCGACCTTTGATATAATTCCTGTTTTCATCTTACACCTCAATTATTGAAGATAATGTCTGAGCCGACTGCCTGCTCCACAAAGGAGGAGAGGCGTTTCCTGCCTGTATCGGAGTTGCCCTTAACGCCCGGGATCGGAATAATAGCGGGTGTGAGCCTTTCCTCACAGCGGCTTCTTTCCTTGCCGACAGAGTTGTAAACCTCCTCGGTAAGATAAATAATCGCGTATCTTTCGCCGTCTACAAGATTTCTCAGCAGATGGGCGGCTTCCTCAAAATCGTCGCTCGGGAAAATATCGAGTCCGATTGCGGAGAAACCCTTTATGCTTTCGGCATCACCGATAACGGCAATATTCTTAGCCATAAATCTCACGCAGCCTTTCTCTTATAATTTCCTTATCGCTTCCAGTTTTGATTCCGCTTGCGATTATATGGATAACCTTTTTCTCCGCCTCGCATCCGAGGTAGTAACCGATAAGCGGTTCAGCGCCCTCGCTTGAGCGCTTGCAGCTTGCTTTTGCAAGATTGATAAGCTTGTCGTCTACGAATCTTTCGAATGATGTCGGAGAGATTTTATACTGTTCAATCGCGTTTTTGCAGTCATATTCGCTGTATTTAGCGAGCTCATCGATAAGATAATCCTCACCTTTTATTGCCGAGGAAATAACCGACGATTTTCTGAAGTCTTGTACATCGCAGAGCGCTTCCGCAAGAAACTCAGAGGTTACGTTCGTTTTGGATGAACGTATCGCGATTTTAATATTGTTGTAAAAAACTGATGTTTTGATATATTCCTTTAAAAATTCCGAGTGGAACCTTTCTGCTTTTCTCAGCATTTCATCCATAACGGCGCGGTCAATTACCGCGTCGCATTCACGGGCGTCGCCTTTGTGCGCGATTATTTCGTACGCGCTGTCGGCTGCTTTTGAAAGCCACTCGGGCAGTTTGTGAAAAGCTCTGTGCTCAGCCGCGTCTATAATCAGCTCGGGCTCAATAGTATACGGCGTAAGAAACATATCATCATATTTTCTGTTAGCCATAATACCTTTAAGTACGACTTTGAGATTGTGTACGTCATTCTGAATAAGAAAAGGGGAGAAGATTCCCATATCGGGAGCGGTAGACTGAAGATAATCCCAAACCTTTTTATCGTGGCTTGTGATTATATCGTCAACCGTCTTGCCTTCGCCGTATCCCTTGTCGTTCAGAAATCTTATAACCTCGTCGGTTGATTTGAAAGACACGAGCTGTTCGATATCAGAGGAAGAGAGCAGAGACTTTTCTCTCGCGCGAACCGAACCGACGGAGAACTCATAAGAAAATCGCATAGAATTCCTCCTTATTCGGCAAACAGCGCGCGATTAATATAATCCTCAAGCTCGTCGCGTTTTGCTGATATTATTGCGGAAAAGCTCATATTTTCCTCAATATCGCCGTCTTTAAGAATAAAACCGCCGTCGATGTCGATGGGCTGCGAATCAATTTCCACATCAACTCCCGCGTCTCTGAGCTTTCCTACGAAGTCTGAGGGCATACGGTTGAGGTCTTTTTGATTGAATTTTATAACGCCCTTTGAACCGTTGAGACGGGAAGCAAGCTTCAATACGAACGCGAAATACTCTTCATCGGAAAGTGAATAGAGATAGCTTGCAATGCTTCCGACCGTTTTGTCGATCTCGGCGCGCTTTGTTCTGAGGACAGCGTTTCTGACCTCGAGTTCACAGCGGCTTTTTGATGAAGCGTTGATCTGAGCAACCTTTTTCTCCGCTTTTGCGGCGATTTCGTCTTTTCTCTTTTTTACTTTCTTTTCGTAAGAAGCTTTGAGAGCGTCGTCCTCAAGCTCGGCAGTCTTTTTTAGTGCTTTTATTTCCTCGTCGCAATCAGCATTGATTCTGGCGAGGATCCTGTCTGCGTTGTTCATGCAGATACCACCTTTCCCGAATAGTCTTTAGCTGATTTTCAGGGAAGAAACTGAAATAACAACGAGCAGCGAAACGATAAATGAAAGAAGCGCGTAAATCTCAACGAGTGTTACGGATACCATAGCTTTTGAGAAGTTTCTGTCGTCCTTTGCGCTCATGGCAATACCTGCTACGGCAGCCTTACCCTGTGCGAAGCCAGATACCATACCGCCGATACCGATTGCGAGAGAAGCGCCGAAGTAAGCGAGTCCCTGTGCGAGGTTGGGAATGTCGCCGCCGAGTACGCCGCAGTTAACGAGAATAAGGAAGCCTACGATGAAGCCGTAAAGTCCCTGTGTACCGGGGAGAAGTGTAAGTACGAGCATTTTACCGAATTTTGAAGAATCCTCCGAGAGAACTCCCATTGACGCCTGAGCGGCGCTGCCTACGCCCTTAGCTGAGCCGAAGCCCGCGAGTGCTGTTGCGATTGAAGCGCCTACAAGCGCGAAAAATAATCCGTTCATAATAATACCATAGCCTTTCTGCCCACAAATAGTTTTTTATATTTTCCGACGTCCTTATCGTGGGCAGATAAGACGTTAACGGAAGTTTTCTTTTGCCCGCTGTTCACTGAACAGTCAGAGCGGATAATATTCAAAATAGCGTGAGATTCACACTATTTATCTTCTTTGATTTTAATGTACTTGCTTTTCAGTGAGAACGGCTCAAATTCCTCTCCGCCGCCCTCATAGAATTTACTGAACATTTCTACGTACTGGAGTCTCATCGTATGAACATACGAGCCGAGTGCGTTAAGTCCGATGTTGATCACGTGACCGACCAGAAGTATCACAACCATAATGATACAGCCCGCGATGCTTGTGCCGAACATTGTAGCCAGCATATTGAACACCTGAGCCATAACACCCGTTGTAAGTCCGAGAGCCAGAAGTCTGGAGTAGCTCAGAAGGTCGCTTATATAGCTCGTTACATCATACAGGGAGGCGAGACCGCCGATAACCTTACCGAAGCCCTTTTTGCCTCTGCCTTGTGTAAGAACAAGTCCGACCGCGCTTGCAATAGCTATTACCATTCCTATTGTCATAACAATCTGTGCAGTAGCCATACCAACTGCCATAACAGCAAAGCCGACGAGCATCAGCATCCACAGTCCCGTGTCGAAGAACGCCGCGGCGTAATCCTTCTGCTTGAAGCATATATAGAACTTACATCCCATACCGACAAGTATGTGCACAAGACCGAACGCTATTGAAATAACCATAAGCATCAGCGCATCCTTTTGCGGGTCAATTGTCGGCCAAGGAAGAATCTGCGCCATTGTTATTTTTGAGCCTGTGAACATATTGTACAGTGAGGCGGGAGCGTCGCCGAATATACTTCCGAAAATCAGTCCCCAGAAGAAAGTTGATACACCGCAGTACTGGAACAGCTTCAGTGTGTTTCTCATATTCTCATCTGGTTTGAATTTTTTGAGGATGATTCCGATAGCAATTACCATCAATAGGCCGTAACCCGCGTCAGAGAACATCATTCCGAAGAAGAAGTAGAAGAAAAACGCAAGTATCGGTGTCGGATCAATGTCGGCGTGAGAGGGAGCAGCGTACATCGTCAGGATACTCTGAGCAGGCTTCGAGAATCTGTTGTTTTTGAGCTTTACGGGAGCGTCTTCTTCCGCGTCCTCGAACTCAATGTAACATGTCGCGATTCTGTCGCATAACTTTTCGAGCTTTTCGGCGTCCTCCTCGGGAATATAGCCGTATAAAACAAATACGTGTCTCGTCTGGTCGAGCTCGTTTATAACATTGTACTTATCGGCTCTTATGCGGAAATAGTCCTGTGTGACCTTGATTTCTTCACGCTTGTCCGCAAAAGACTTGATCTTTTCGATAGCCTTTTCCGTGCTTTCGTCAAGTTTCTTGCTTTTATCGGTCAGTCTTTGCTTTTTTACCTTTGGAGTGCGGCTTGTCGGACTCATAGGTCTCGAAAAGCCGAGTGTTCTTAGCGCGTCCTCGGTCATAAGCTTCTGGCTGATGGGGGTGAATATAACCGCGCAGGTCATATTGTTCTGTGACGATTCGATTTCAAGCTCAAACTCGAGCTTCGGGTTTTCCTTAGCAATCGCCTCGCTCAGTGACTGTTCAGTATAAGCAGCGGGGAAGCTGCCGATAAAAACTGCCGCAGAGCTTGTGTCGCCCGTATTCAGCGGGATATCAAGATTCTGCCACGCTTCAAGCTGAGCAAGCGAGGTTTTTATTCTGATTTGCTCAGCGGAGTTGTCGGCAATCTTCTTGTTGAGATCAACAATTTTCTTGCTGACGTTGATTACATCTCCCGCTTTCGAGGCGATTTCTCCGATTTCATCGGGGTCAACCTCTTTGCGCCCCTCAAAGGCGGAGAGCAATCCTTTCTTTTCTCTCGCGTATTCGTCGAGGACTTTAAGCGCCTGTTCGGTGAGTGTGACGTTCCTCTCAAAAACCTGCATCTGAGACGTCATATCCACCCTTGAAAAACCTTCTTCGGTTTTATCGCGCTTTTTGACCATTATTAGAGAGCTGTCCTGAAGGTGTTCGAGAACACGTTTTCGGTCCTCTCTCAGAGCGACAATACGCACTTTTTTCATTTTTAGTTTTGCCAAATATTATCACCACACTTTAAAAAGCCGTTATAAACTAACATAAAACATTGTCAACGGCATCTTTGATAACGCGCTGACGGTTTTTCTCAGCGGCAGACGACAACGCGTCACATTCTTTACCGGCGCTCTGCCTTGCTTTTTCAAGCTCGGCGTCGCCTTCGGAGCGTGCCTGAGCGAAAGCTTTTTCAGCTTCGGCGTTGGCTTCCTGCTCAGCTTTTTTGAAGTAGTCTTCACAATCTTTTTTAACCTTTATTGAATTGTCGGAAATTTCTTTTTTCGCATTAATAATGCGTTCTTTCGACTCTTCTTCGGCTTTAACGATTGCGTCCAGCATATTTTTTGCCATATCGTTCTCCTTTCGATAGGATAGTTTTACATATAACTATATAAATATATCATAAAATCCTTTTTTAATCAACATAAAAAGGCGTTATTAATTGTACTTTTTACGTTTTTTGTATAAAATTTGTGCATTTGAAATATGATGTAAAAACGCTGTTATAAATACGATTTTTTAATTTACAAAAGACGATTATTCTGTTATATTTAAAGTATATAAATGAAAGGATGTGATTCAATGACTGATTACCTTACACGTGAAGAATCAAAGTATATTCGATTACTTGCCGAGAAGTATCCTTCAACCCGTGCTGTAACAAGAGAAATAATAAACCTGACGGCGATTCTCAATCTGCCAAAGGGTACCGAGCATTTTATGAGTGATATCCACGGAGAATACGAGGCTTTTTGTCACATTCTCAACAACTGCTCGGGAGTGATCCGTGAGAAAGTCGAGCTTGCTTACGGAGAGAGCCTGACGGATAAGGAGAAAAAAGAGATTTGCACCCTTATATACTATCCCGCCGAAAAGCTTCGTCTACTTCGTGCTGAAGGTAGGCTTGACCGTGAGAGATATCACATTATACTTGAGCAAATGATTGAAATCGCCCGTGTACTGTCGAGTAAATATACTCGCTCCAAGGTGCGCAAGGCTATGCCTGAGGACTACGCCTACATAATAGATGAGCTGATTCACGCACAGAAAGACGAGGACAATAACCAGGTCCATTATCACAATATTATTCTCGATACGATTATCCGCATAAATGCAGACGATTTTGTTATTTCACTTGCCGATCTTATAAAGCGTCTCGCCGTTGACCATCTCCACATCGTCGGTGATATTTACGACAGGGGCGACTCTGCGGATAAGATCCTTAATATGCTTATGACACACCATTCACTCGATATCGAATGGGGAAATCATGATATTCTCTGGATGGGAGCGGCTTGCGGCAGTGAGGCTTGTATCGCGGGCGTGGTACGCAACTGTATCAACTACAAGTCCGCACGGACACTCGAGGGAGGCTACGGTATCAGCCTGCGCAAGCTCGTGACTTTCGCGCGCGACACATACCGCGGTATGAAGCCGATGAAGGCTGCGCTTACCGCGATTACACTTATTCAGTTCAAGCTTGAGGGACTGGTTATTCTTCGCAATCCCGAGTACAATATGGAGGACAGACTTCTGCTCGACAAGGTCGATTTTGATAACGCGACCATCACTATTGACGGCGTTACATATGAACTCAATCAAAAAGACTTTCCAACCGTAAACAAGGAAGAGCCTTACGTTCTCAGCGAGGGTGAACAGGAGGTCGTTGATGATTTAAAGAATTCATTCCTCAACAGTGCTTTGCTAAAAAAACACACCGAGTTTCTCTACGAAAACGGCGGTATGTACAAAATCTATAACGGAAATCTTCTTTATCACGGATGTGTACCGCTTAATGAAGACGGCTCACTGCGTGAGGTTGAGTTTTTCGGAGAAAAGTTTAAGGGGAAAGCTTATTTTGATATGGCTGATACAATCGCGAGACACGCGTATTACGGTTCCAGTCATAATATCAAGGGATTGGATTTTATGTGGTTCCTTCGCTGCGCTGAGCTTTCTCCGCTCTGCGGACGCAAGACAAAAGGCTTTGAGCGCGCGTATATAGATGATCCTTCCGCGTGGAACGAGGATAAAAACCCGTACTACAAATACTATTACAATAAATCGACATGTGAAATGATTCTGAATGAATTCGGTCTCGATTCCGCTGCGTCGCATATCATAAACGGTCATACGCCTGTGCGAACCGTAAAGGGCGAGCTTCCGATAAGAGCCGACGGAAAGCTTCTCGTAATTGACGGAGGCTTCTGCAAAAATTATCACGAGAAAACGGGAATAGCGGGTTATACGCTGATTTTTAATTCACACGGTCTGCGCTTAAAGGCACATCATCCTTTCCGTACAATCGACGAAGCACTTCGTGATAATCTGGATATCCACTCCGATTCCGAGATTGTTGAGACAGAACAGCGCAGAGTAATGGTGGGGGACACTGATATCGGTGAAACGATAAAAAATGAAATCAATGACTTGTATAAGCTGCTCGAGTATTACAGAAGCGGAAGCATAAGTCCTCGGAAAGGTTATGAGTGATATAAAATAAAAAAACAAGATGCCCGACTGGACATCTTGTTTCTGGCGGAGACGGCGAGATTCGAACTCGCGGGGGATTGCTCCCTAACTGATTTCGAGTCAGCCCCGTTATGACCACTTCGATACGTCTCCGAATGTTACCTTATGATTTTACTCGCAAAATAATGTTTTGTCAAGTATTATTTTTGGTGACGAAGTATTTCGGGTATTACTTTACCGGTACTGAATTATTGTGAAACTCAGCTGTGCCAATCTCTTACCATTATTTATATTGAATTAATAAAGCTCTAAATAATTGTGTTTGTATTTGATTTATGATATAATTTTTCATAATTTATACACAGAGGTTTTAATATGAAAAACAACGGACAAATTATCAGCCGCCTGTTCAAAAAATCTGTTATCAGCATAATAGCCGCGGCAATTGCTACAATGGTCGGAATTGTTATCGACGGAATTGTAATCGGTAGATTTTTAGGTCCCGACAGTATGGCGGCTTACGGATTGGTAACACCTGTAATCAATCTTGCCACCGCTTTCAGCGGTATTCTTGCCACAGGAGCGCAGATTATATGCGCGCAGCATCTCGGCGCGGGAAACGCTCAGAAGGCAAGACGGGCTTTTTCAATGTGTATGATTATTACAGTTGCGGTTTCCGTTATAATGGTTTCGGTTATGCTCATATTCAGAAATGATATCGCTGTGCTTCTTGGAGCCCACGGAAATTCGTCGCATCTTCTTTCTCAGACGTCCGATTATCTTTTGGGTATTGTTTTTTCTTTCCCGTGCGTGCTGTTTCTTTTTGAGTTCAATTCACTTATGAGACTCGACGGAGACGCCAACCGCGTTATTGTCGCTGTAGTAGTAATGACCATACTTGATATTGCGGGCGACCTTGTAAACGCTCTCGTGATTCACGGCGGTATGCTCGGTATGGGTATCACAACCTCAATCAGTTATTTTGCCGCTCTTGTAATAATGCTTTTGCATTTTACCAAAAAGGATATTATATTCAAGTTTTCGTTTAAAGGTCTTCATATCAAGGATTTGGGAGAAATATTCGCGACAGGTTCCTCCTCGGCTATCGGTTCGGCTTCTTCGATGCTGAGAAACACTGTACTTAATCAGATTATGGTCGCGACCTTACTCTCAAGTACCTCGGTTGCCGCTCTCGGTATAGTCAATACCGTTTTTAATTTCACATCCTCTACTATGCTCGGTGTGGCGATGACAACAGCTATGATTGCGGGGATGATTCTTGGAGAGCAGGACAGAACTGCGGCGGAGGCTTTGATTAAAATAACGGTGAAGACAAGTCTCGTTGTCGGCGGTGTTCTCACTTTGCTTCTGCTGATTTTTGCCGATAGTATCGCAGGCGCGTTTGGTTCGTCCGACGGAGCGGGAATGGTTGCTTTGGCTTCACGCGGACTGAGGATCTACGCATTTAGTATACTTTTATACGGAATAAATGTATCTTTTATCAATTATACGCAGGGTATGAGGCGTATGTTTATGTCGGGAGCGATTTGTTTCCTCGACAACTTTCCGCTTATTGTTCTTCCCGCGCTTGCGTTATTCAAGGTTCTGGACGCGGATGCCGTATGGTGGGCGTTCTTAATTGGCGAATCATTATGTCTGCTGATTATCTGCGTTATGGCTGCTGTCAGAAAACGCGGTATGCCGTACCGAGCTAAAGATTTTCTGTTCATTAAAGAACCCTTCGGTATCGCCGAGGAAAACACCCTTGACTTTTCCGTTACTAATGCGGAAGATGTTGTTCCCGCATCCTCTGCTGTAGAAAAATTCTGTGAGGAAAAGGGCGCAAAACCAAAGGAAAGTATGATGCTGGCTTTATTTGTCGAGGAGCTCGGCAATAATATAATTAATTATGGATTCGCGGACGGAAAAAAGCACAGCATAGACATTCGTGTTATGAAGCTCGATAACGGATGGAGACTTAGAATACGTGACGACTGTTATCGCTTTGACCCGACCGAATGGATCAAACTGCACAATACGGACGATCCGACAAAGAACATCGGTATACGTATGGTTTGCGGTATGGCTAAGG
This sequence comes from bacterium, assembly GCA_020625635.1. GTDB lineage: Bacteria > Bacillota > Clostridia > Oscillospirales > Acutalibacteraceae > Ruminococcoides. Next base: position 4,192 of record JAHLBL010000014.1, on the reverse strand, counting down.
ACATTAATTATCTCAGTACATTGGAGCTCAATAATATCTGTATCACAATATAAAGAGGTAAAAATAACAACATAAATTCATTATTAGAATGAAACTCAGTGTCCTGTCTGTTTGACAGTCCACTGAGTTTTTTATATTTAACACATAATCGTTGTTCTGCATATTATGGACTGAACAGGCGGTGAAACTATGGCTTATTCGGAAAGAGAATTACTTGCCCGTTTGATACAGTGTGAAGCGGGAGGCGAGGGGACCGAGGGAATGAAAGCCGTTGCTTCGGTGGTTATGAACAGAGTCCGCGCCGAAAACGGTGAGTTTGCCCGAGTCTCCAACGGCGGTGACGTCAGAGCTATCATACTTCAGCCTTATCAGTTCACCTGTACTCAGACGAGAAATAATACTCAGAACATTTATAATATGAACCCGACCAATGTCCATTATGAAATTGCGGACTGGGCGTTGGCGGGAAATACTACTGCGTCTGTCGGGAATTCTTTGTTTTTCTTTAATCCTTTTTCTTCAAACTGTCCGAACTACTTTCCGTCACAGGTAGGGATTATTTATAACAAAGTTGGAAAACACTGTTTTTACGCCCCGACAGCGGCTTACGAAAACACTTAACGGAGGTTATACTTATGACAGATCATGAGGAGCATAATGACGTTAACAGAAATAACAGTATTAATCTGAATGATTTTTATAACTTAAACAGATGTCTCGGCGGGAACTGTATCAGCAATTTTGTTCCCGAACAGTTTCCTGTTCCGCCGATTGAGGAACTTGCGCTGGATAAGCAGACTAACGAGGAAAGAAACTTAGCGTTTCAGAGCGCTGTTAACGAAACGGCTTTCGAGGATTCAAGCCCGATTTTCGGCGACATAGAACAGATGTATGTACCTATAACAAAGGAGCAGAGCGAGCTTTATCCGACGCCTTCCGTTGTAAACGAGGAGATTCGCAATATTGACGCCCAGCGTACCGCGCAGAATAACAATAATAATAAGGACAATAATAACGAAAACGCCGCTCAACTGCTGATGCCGTATGCGGTTACCCGCGAGAGCCTTCAGTATCTGAACGGTTTTATCCGCACCCAGATCGGCAGACGTGTTTCTATCGATTTTCTTATCGGCAGTGGCACAACGGTAACAAAAACAGGCTATCTGCTCGCTGTAGCTCAGAATTATCTGCTGATAAATGAGCTTGATACAAACGATGTGACAGCCTGTGACCTGTACACTATAAAGTTTATCAGATTTTATTACTGAGTTCTGCTATTATGCTGTTTGACATCAGAAAACCTTTTGGAGTAAAACAGCATTTATCGCCGCACCTTTTCATAAAACCGTTTTTACAGAATAAATCTATACTTTTTAAAAAGCTTTCGGAAAGTTTTACTCCGAAGGCTTTTTCTGTTTGGGCTATATCGATACCTTCAGCCAGTCTTAATCTCAGCATTATGTATTCATATAAATCTCCCGCCGTTCCGTCGGAAATGAGAACATCGTTTTTAAAATTTTCAACGGAGCGGTTATAATAAAACCGTTTCCCGTCCATCATCGAGTGAGCCGCGGGACCGATCCCGAGATAATCATCAAGAAGCCAGTACTTATTATTATGCTTGCTCTCATATCCAGTCTTTGCAAAATTTGATATTTCATATTGTCTGAATCCGTTTTTACTAAGATAATCAACGGCAAATAAATACATATCCGCGGTCAGATCATCGTCGGGAAAAGCATAGTCGTTTCTTCTTTTATAAAAAGCAGTGTTTTCCTCTATTTTAAGCATATACGAAGAAATGTGTTTTGCTCCAGAGCTTATACAAAAATCAATGGAATTTTTCAGACTGTCTGTGGTCTGCTCGGGGATGCCGATCATTAGGTCAAGGGAAAAATTGTCGATACCCGAGTTCTTAATAAGAGAGATTGTGTTTTCGACATCTTCACGTGAATGAATACGCCCGAGCTTTCTGAGTTCGTTTTCGTTTACAGACTGAACTCCGAGTGAAACACGGTTGATTCCGTTGTCATACGCTTTCTTAAAGTCAAAGAACTTCCCTGAGGACGGGTTTGCTTCTATTGTGATTTCACAGTCGTCTTTAACCTCGAAATTATCCTTTATTGTATTGATTATCCTGCAGCAGATTTCCGCGCCGAGAATACTCGGTGTTCCGCCGCCAAGATAAACAGTGTCTACGATTTTATCGGTTTTCTTGCCCCACATTTTTATTTTGTCGCAAAGAATGTCAACGTACGCATTTATTTCTTCTTTGTTAGCTCTGAAACTAAAAAAATCGCAGTAAGGGCATTTACTGCGACAAAACGGTATGTGTATATAAACTCCGAGATTACCGGTCATTTTATACTCCTCAAAAAATCCTTAATAAAATGGGGTGAGGCAGAAACAACTGTCTCTGCCCCAATTTGGAAGGTATATGAAAAAATAGGAAAAAATCTGCTTTTGTTACAATTATATTACAATATTCTAACATTTCTGTCAAGCTTTTTCTCAATATTTTTTTATGTTTTTAAAAATATTTTTTTCGTAGTTGACTATATGCGGTAAAAATAGTAAAATACTACTGTTTGATTAGATTTTTACAGCATTTATCGGAGGAAAATATGAGCAATTTAAGGGAAGAAATTGCCAAGCGCAGAACGTTTGCAATTATCTCGCACCCTGACGCGGGAAAGACTACACTTACCGAGAAACTTCTTCTTTACGGAGGAGCAATAAATCTCGCGGGTTCAGTTAAAGGAAAACGAACCGCAAAGCACGCTGTATCCGACTGGATGGAGATTGAAAAGCAGAGAGGTATCTCCGTAACATCATCCGTGCTTCAGTTTAAATATGACGGCTACTGTATCAATATTCTTGACACACCCGGACATCAAGACTTCTCTGAGGACACATACCGCACACTTATGGCTGCCGACTCAGCGGTAATGGTAATTGACGCTTCTAAGGGTGTTGAGAACCAGACGAAAAAGCTTTTTAAGGTTTGCGTTATGAGACACATTCCCATTATCACATTTATTAATAAAATGGACCGTGACGCTCAGAGCCCATTTGATTTGCTCGAGGATATCGAGAACGTACTAGGTATTAATACCTGCCCGATGAACTGGCCTATTGGCTCGGGAAAGGATTTTAAGGGAGTTTACGACCGCGAGACGAGCTCAGTCCTTGCTTTTACTGCTAACAACGGTCAGAAGGAGGTCGAGGAGGAGATTATTCCGATCGACGACTCCAGACTTGATGAGCTTTTGGAGGATAAGAAACAGGATTTGCTTGATGAAATCGAACTGCTTGACGGAGCAGGGGATGAGTTCAATCTTGACTCAGTAAGGAACGGAACCCTTACTCCCGTGTTCTTCGGTTCAGCTCTTACGAATTTCGGCGTTCAGCCGTTCCTCGAACAGTTCCTAAAGCTGACGCCTCCGCCGCTTCCGAGAGAAACCTCCGAGGGATTAGTTGAGACAGACTCTGATTTTTCGGCTTTTGTGTTTAAGATTCAGGCTAATATGAATAAGGCGCACCGCGACAGGATCGCGTTTATGCGTATTTGCTCGGGAAAATTCGAGAAGGATATGGAAGTGTTCCACCTTCAGGGCAATAAAAAAATGCGTCTATCTCAGCCGCAGCAGATTATGGCTCAGGAGCGCGAGGTTATCGATGAGGCGTACGCGGGCGATATAATCGGCGTTTTTGATCCCGGTATATTTATGATCGGCGATACCGTGTGCACCGCAAAGAAAAAAGTAAGGTACAAAGGTATTCCTACCTTTGCTCCCGAGCACTTCGCTCTCGTTCGCCAGAAGGATACAATGAAGCGCAAGCAGTTCATAAAGGGAACTTCCCAGATCGCGCAGGAAGGCGCTATCCAGATTTTCCAGGAGCTCGACGCGGGTATGGAAGAGGTTATCGTCGGAGTAGTCGGCGTTCTCCAGTTTGATGTTCTAAAGTACAGACTTGAGAATGAATACAATGTTGACATCATTATGCAGGAGCTGCCTTTTGAGTTTATTAGATGGATAAAGAACGATGATGTTGATCCCAAGACTCTTGATCTTGCTTCGGATACAAAAAGAATTCAGGATTTAAAGGGCAATCATCTTCTGCTTTTCACAAGTTACTGGAGCATAGACTGGGCGCTTGAACACAACAAGGGACTCGTTCTCGAAGAATT
>JAHLBL010000139.1 GCA_020625635.1 bacterium | reverse complement strand
GGCGCGCCGCCGATGTCGCTGATTTCATACGTTCTCATTTCAGAGGCGGAAAAGCAGCCATGTCTTGTGTTGCCCGATACGGCTCTGCGTCACGAGATTTTTATATCTGCGGTTAAGGCGTCGGTATGCGGCGCCCGTATCCCGATAAAGGTGGCGGCTCTGTTTTGTTCGGCTGTTGTCGCGGTAAGCGGAGTTACGGCGTTTGCGGTCTCGGGTATGAGTAACTACGGCAACGGTAATATTTCGCAGAGCCGTGATGTGTCGGAAGGCAAATCGGCAGAAACCCTCAGTATGCCGAAGCCCTCGGCAAAAAAGTCTGTCGCGGCAGAAACGAAAAAACAATCTCAAGTTTTCAGTGAAGCGTCGGATTTTATCCAAGAGACCGAACCGACAGAGGAGACGGGCGGAGCCGTAGAGCGGGAGGAAGCTTTACCGAGGGAATCCTCGGTACCCGCCACGGAAAGCGTCCGTGAAAATACGGAAAGCGAAATGTTGACGGAGCCGACCGTGGAGTCGAGTGTCTCGGAGACTGCCGAAACACCTTCAGCCGAAACGGTTGAATCGACCGGGTCGGAAACCGCGGAGACGGAATCCGATGAGCCCGAAACGACACAACCCGAGGATGTTGTTCCGTCGCTGAACAAAACACGCGTCGTATTAAAAGCGGGGGAGAGTTTTCTGTTTGAGATGAACGGTGGAGAAGTAAAGTCCGTAAAGCCCTCTGACAGAAAAGTCGTCAAAATGAACGGGAACGAATTAACGGCCTTAACAAAAGGAGTAGCAACGGTCAAGTTTTTGCTTTCGGACGGTACAATGCTGACGGCTCGGGTGGCTGTTAAGACCAATCCGAAGCTCGGCGCGAAAACCGTAACCGTAAAAAAGGGCAGGACCGCGACCGTCAAAATAATCGGAAAGGCGAAGGGTGTGGGAATCACCTTAAAGAATACAAAATACGCAAAAATGGTTTATAATAAAAAACTCTCCGCCGTTACGGTAAAAGGACTTAAAAAGGGCAATACAACTCTCGGGATCACGGTCAACGGCAAGGAGCTGCAGCTTAAAACAAAGGTAAAATAATAGAAAAAAATGAAACTTTTTTCGGACTATTTTACACTACTATAATGAAAGAGATTTTTCAGGAGGTTTTGAAAATGAAAAAGATATTATCATTAATATTATCATCGGCGGTTGTCGCGGGCTCGGCGGTTATGATGACAACAGCCGCGAGCGCGGCAAAAAATCCCGCGCTGAAATTAAGCAACGAAACAAGCGGAGTAAAGCTTTCGTGGAGCAAGACGGGCGCGCGGTCTTTTACCGTTCAGCGCCGTACCGCAGGGAAGCAGTTCAGGACAGTAAAAAAGCTTTCGGGTAAATTCAGCTATACCGACAAGAACGCCAAATCGGGCACAAAGTACGCCTACCGTGTGCTCTGTGACGGTCAGCCGTCCGACAGTAAAAAGATCGTGCGTCTCGATACACCGAAAATCAAGTATATGTGGAGCGACTCGTTCGGTCTGACTATAGAGTGCGCGAAGGTCAAGGGAGCAAAGTCATATGAGTTTTACAAGGCTGAGGTGAAAAACGGAAAGGTCGGGAAATACAAAAAGTTTTCCGAAAGCAAGAACAAGCAGCTGTTCGGCTTCGGAGAAATAAGCGGCAAGACCTTTAAATACAAGGCGAGAGCTGTAAGCGGCAGCTATAAGAGTGCATTTTCAAAGGAAAAGAAATACAGCCATATTCAGCTTTTTACCGTGGAGCCTCGTATCAACAAGCGTTTTGACGGTGTAACGCTTATCTGGGATACGCTCTACGGCGCTTCGTCCTATGATCTGTATAAGAGCGTCGACAATAAGAATTTCACGAAAATCGCCACGGAAAAGGAAACCGCAAAATCATATCCCGAGATTGCGGTGTATCACAAATTTGACGATACGGATGTAGTCGACGGCGAAACATACTACTATTATCTGAGCGCGAAGCTTGAAAGCGGTTATACCAAGTCGATGGACGTTGAGGATATTACCTTCAGGTGCTATGATAAGGAAATGACGCTCAAGGCGGGAGATGTTGACGGCAAAACTCTGGACAGAACCGATGACGATGAATTCGGAAGGTTCATTGAGGTTGAGTCGAGCGACAACAGTATAGCTGTGATCGAGAAAAACAGCGATCGCCAATACACCATCAAGGCGCTTGAACCCGGAGTTACTTACATTTATTACTCGTATGTCGATGACACGGATTATGATTACGCCTGGAGGCATCGTATAAAGCTTACGGTAGAGAAGTAATATAATATTTAGTGACCGCTGATTATTTGTCCGGATTGAAGAAAAATCTACCGACGTAATTTACGCACTCGATTTAATCAATAATTACCTGACAGAACGGGCTGCCGCGAAATGCGGCAGCTTATTTTTTATAATTCTGAATAGGAAATAAAAGCTGGTGGCTTTGTGATATGATGTAAAATGATTAGCTTTACGCATTTAGGAGGATTGAAATGAAACACTTAAAGAAGATTATTGCGACATTTCTGGTGCTCGCGGTAATTGCGGGTGTAGCGGTTATTTCCGTTACTGCCGTAAGTGTGGAGAAGGAGCCTGCCGCCGCGGCTTCGGGCATTACCGTTCACTATTACAGTGAAAAGGCTGCCCCCACAATTTATTACTGGAACGCTTTGCCTCAGAATGTCGAAACGGACTATCCGGGTCCCGCTATGACTAAGGATACCGCTACAGGCAACGGCTGGTACAAGTATGTTTTCAGCGGAAAAACAAAGATAAACGTAATGTTTGTCGCGGGCGGAGTTCAGTCCGAAGAGTATGAGCTCAATGTTTCGCAGGACGACGCAAACGAATGGTGGGTCAAGGACGGAAAACTCACGACACGCGATCCCTCCCAGGGAACGATCTGGGAAAGAACGGATCTGCGCGAGGACAGCATTTATTTTGTAATGACAACCCGTTTCTATGACGGCGACAAAAGCAACAACGTTCACTGCTGGGATGACAGCAGCGCAGGCAACCCCGACACTGATCCCGGCTGGCGCGGCGACTTCAAGGGACTTATACAGAAGCTCGACTACATAAAGGCGCTCGGATTCTCCGCGGTATGGGTTACTCCCGTTGTAGAGAACACATCGTGGTATGATTACCACGGCTATCACGCTTCCAACTTCGCCAAGGTAGATCCCAGATACGAGAGCAAAGGCGCGACCTTCCAGGATCTTATCGACGCCGCTCACGAAAAGGGCTTGAAAATCGTTCAGGACGTTGTATGGAACCACACGGGCAACTTCGGCGAGAACTACCTTTATCATATGTTTGATAAAAAGTACTCGAAGCTTCAGGACCTCGCTTCGCCCGATTGTCTGGTGCTCGATCAGAACAGCGCGCTCGCGAAAACCGTACCCGGCTACGACACAAAGAAGCCCGGCAGCTACGGTCAGCGTCTCGCTTCCATGAAGTCGGACACTTATGACACAAATCACTACTATCACCACGGCGCGGAGATGGACTACGAGACTGCCTCCGAGCAGACAGGTCAGATGGCTGACGACTGCGTAGACCTCAACACAGAGAACCAGAAGGTAGCCGACTATCTTAACAAATGCTTTAAGAACTACGTCGATATGGGCGTTGACGCTTTCCGTCTTGATACCGAGAAGCACATCAGCCGCTGGACTCTGAACCACGCATTCTTCCCCGAGTACTCTAAGTACAAGAATTTCTACATCTTCGGCGAGGTTTGCGCCCGTGTACGTGACGTATGGAACCACGGTATCCAGTCCGACTCCTGCCCCTTCTACACATGGAAGGAAACGGAGAGCGCGTGGGCAAACAACTGGTCAAAGACTAACTGGAAAGAAAACTACGACAATTCCGTAAAGCACTTTAATACACATTCCAATCCCTCGGGAGCTCCGACGTCCCAGAACGCGTTCCTGAGCGGTACAAACTATCACGCTCCCGATTATTCCAAGGCGAACGGCTCGGGAACGATCGACTTCACGATGCACTGGAACTTCGGTACTGCAAACGAAGCCTACGGCGCGGCTATGGGTGAGGATCAATACTTCAACGACGCTACATGGAACGTAATGTATGTTGACTCTCACGACTACGGTCCCGACGGTCAGGAGAAATACCGCTATCAGGGCGGCGAACAGGCATGGGCTGAGAATATGAACCTTATGTTCACATTCCGCGGAATCCCCTGTATCTTCTACGGCTCCGAGGTTGAGTTCAAGAAGGATGTTGAAATCGACGTCGGTCCTCATAAGCCTCTTGAGAAAACAGGACGTGCTTACTTCGGCGATTACCTCGAGGGCAGCATTTCAGCTTCCAACTACGGTGTTTACAACGCAAGCGGCAACGTCGCCACAACAATGAAGAAGCCCCTCGCGGCTCATGTCCGCAAGCTCAATATGATTCGTCACGCTGTTCCCGCTCTCCAGAAGGGACAGTACAAGTCAGTCGGCAATATGGCTTATATCCGCAGATATACGGGCGGCGGAGTTGATTCCCTCGCGTGTGTAGCGGTAAGCGGCGGCGCGACCTTCAGCGGTCTGCCCAACGGTAAGTACGTTGACGCTGTTACAGGCGACGTACAGAATGTTTCCGGCGGCACGCTTTCGGTAGGAGCGATCGGCAAGGGCAATATGCGCGTATACGTTTGCTGCGCAAGCGGCTTCAAGGGCATCAGCGGCAAAATCGGCGACACAGGAACTTACCTCAAGTAAGCCGACGAAAAACTCGCTATTGACTTAAACATCAGGATGTGCTATAATATTATTCTAAATACGAAAAAATACGCACGATTTCCGAGGTAAAACTAAAATCAATTGCTTAACATTCAAAGGGGAATGGCTGCGCCGTTCCCCTTTTCTTTTTGAAATCGTCGTTTTAAGGAGTGGTTCGTATGCCCAAGGATTTAGCCAATTACGAGACTAACAAAAGAATAAACAAGCTTGCCGATAAACTGGTGAAAAACTCGGTTATCGACCAGAGCCTCTACGCTAAATACGACGTTAAACGCGGCTTGCGCGATATTGACGGAAAGGGCGTCCGCACAGGTCTTACCGATATTTCCGAGAT
>JAHLBL010000138.1 GCA_020625635.1 bacterium | reverse complement strand
CTCCAGGCTCCCGATAAGCCCGAGTATGTCACCATTCACTTCGAGAAGGGTGAGGCTACCGCTGTTAACGGCGAAGAGCTCGACGCTGTAAGCGTTATTGAAAAGCTCAACGAAATCGGCGGCAAGAACGGTATCGGTATCACGGATATCGTAGAGAACCGTCTTGTAGGTATGAAGGCTCGCGGCGTTTACGAAACCCCCGGCGGCACAATTCTTTTTGCCGCTCACAATAAGCTCGAGGAAATCTGCCTCGACAAGGACACCCAGCACTATAAGAGTGTGCTCGCAATCAAGTTTGCGGAGCTCGTTTACGACGGTAAGTGGTATACACCGCTCCGTGAGGCTCTCTCGGCATTTGTCGACAGCACTCAGGAATACGTAACTGGTGATGTTAAGCTCAAGCTCTACAAGGGCAATATCATCGACGCGGGCGTTACAAGTCCCTACAGCCTCTATGATGAGGAGATCGCTACATTCGACGAGGACGAGGTTTACAACCAGAACGATTCCGCAGGCTTCATCAACCTCTTCGGACTTCCGATCAAGGTCAGGGCTAAAAAAGGTCTTATCAAATAATTAATTCAGACGTTTATTACTTATGGGGCAGGGATTTTCCCTGTCCCGTTAAGTGCTTTATATGAGGTGAAAAAATGCAACTCTGGAAAGGTCGCTTCAAGAAGGAGCTTTCAAAAACAACAAACGATTTCAACAGCTCGATCAGCTTTGACAGCCGTATGTACCGCGAGGATATCGAGGGCAGTATTGCTCACGCTACCATGCTCGGCGAGTGCGGAATAATCAAAAAATCCGAGGCTGAGCACATTGTTGAAGGGCTGAGAGGAATCTTAGCCGACATCGACTCGGGCGCTCTTAATTTTGATATGGAGGCAGAGGATATCCACACCTTCATCGAGGGCGAACTCACAAAGAGAATCGGCGACGACGGAAAGCGTCTCCATACCTCACGAAGCCGCAACGACCAGGTTGCGCTCGACAACAAGCTTTACCTCAAAAAGCAGGTGGTTTATATTCGCGGACAAGTTGAGGAGCTTATCGGAGTTATCGCCGACAAGGCGGATCAGTACGCCGACACGGTTATGCCCGGCTACACCCATCTTCAGAGAGCTCAGCCGATTACCTTCGGTCATCATCTGCTTGCTTATGCCGAGATGCTGCTGCGCGACATCTCGAGACTTGATGACTGCCTGAAGCGTATGGACGAAATGCCGCTCGGCTCCTGCGCTCTCGCGGGCACAACCTACCCGATTGACCGCACAATAACTCAGAAGCTGCTCGGCTTTGACAGAATTACCAACAACTCTCTCGACGGCGTTTCCGACCGTGATTACTGTATTGAATTTGCCTCCGTGCTCTCGATAATTATGGTTCACCTCAGCCGTTTTTCCGAGGAGATAATTATGTGGTGCTCGTGGGAATTCAAGTTCATTGAGCTCGACGACGCGTTCTCCACAGGTTCCTCCATTATGCCGCAGAAAAAGAACCCCGACATAGCGGAGCTCGTCCGCGGTAAGAGCGGACGTGTTTTCGGCGATACAATGACGCTGCTCACCGTTATGAAGGGAATCGCGCTTGCGTACAACAAGGATATGCAGGAAGATAAGGAGGCTATATTCGACGCTGTCGATACAGTGAAGATGTGCCTCACCGCCTTTACTCCCATGCTCGATACGATGCGCGTTATCCCCGAGAATATGCGTAAGGCTGCCGCGGGCGGATTTATTAACGCTACCGACGTTGCCGACTGGCTGACAAAGAACGGCGTGCCCTTCCGTGACGCGTACAAGGCTACGGGTGAGCTTGTAGCACGCTGCATCGAGCTCGGCACAGACCTTGAAAGCCTTCCGCTTGACGAGTATAAAAAGGTCTGCGACGTGTTCACCGACGACGTTTATAATGCGATTTCGCTTGAATACTGCGTTTCACAGAGAACCGCGTTCGGCGGTCCCGCTCCCGAAAACGTCAAGGCGCAGGCGAAGAGAGTTAAAGATATAATAGATTAAGGACGGATAAGTTATGATAAAAGTGGGAATTATCGGCGCGACAGGCTATGCGGGATGTGAGCTCGTAAGGCTCATTCACAATCATCCCGAGGCTCAGGTCGCCGCAATCAGCTCTGTAAGCTTTGAGGGACAGAAAATCTCCGATGTTTACCCGAGCTATAAATATCTCAACGATATGGTCTGCGAGAACGCCGACGAGGTTGTCGCAAAAAGCGACGTTGTCTTTGCCGCGCTTCCTCACGGACTCAGCCAGGAGCTCGCGGCTCAGTGCAAGAGTGCCGGCGTTAAGTTTATCGACCTCGGCGCGGACTTCCGCCTCGAGAGCGAGGACGAATATAAAGAATGGTACGGCGGAGAATTTCTCGATAAGGCGCTCCACGAGGAGTCTGTTTACGGTCTACCCGAGTTTTTCCGCGACGAAATAAAGGGCAAGAGCGTTATCGCCAATCCCGGCTGTTACACAACCTGTTCGCCGCTCGCGCTTGCTCCTGCGGTGAAGAACGGACTTGTGGAGCTCAAGGGAATAATCTGCAACTGTGCCAGCGGAGTTACGGGTGCGGGCAGAAAACTCAATCAGGCTAATCACTTTCCCGAGCTCAATGAGGGTTTCCACGCTTACAAGGTTGCCTGTCACCGTCACACGCCCGAAATCGAACAGACGCTTTCCAGACTTTCGGGTGAAAAGGTGATTGTGACATTTGTCCCTCACCTTCTTCCCGTTAACCGCGGAATTCTCGCGACCTGCTACGCCGACATAAAGGAAGGCGTTAGCTTTGAGCAAATCCGAAAAGCGTACGAGGAGTTTTATAAGGACGAGTATTTTGTCCGTCTGCTTCCCGACGGCGCCTGCGCTGATATACATAACATCAAGTACTCCAATTTCTGCGACATCAGCCTCCACCACGACAAGCGCGCGGGTAAGCTTGTAGCCTGTGCCGCGATCGACAATATGGTCAAGGGCGCCGCAGGTCAGGCTATCCAGAATATGAATATTATCTTCAACCTCGACGAAAAGACGGGATTAGAGATCCTTCCGCCCGCTTTTTAAGGCAATACCGCATAATTAAGCTGTGCGGATTGCGCAGAAAAATTTTTCGTCAGAGTGTAAAAATAATCGGTGTGCATACTGACGTATGGTTGCCTTAAGGAGAACATAATGAACTATAAATTTATCGAGGGCGGAATCACCGCTCCTCAGGGCTTCACGGCTCAGGGCGTATGCGCGTCCGTAAAGCCCTCAAATACCACAAAGCGCGACCTAGCGCTGATTTACTGCGACAGCCTTTGTAACGCGGCGGCTGTCTATACAAAGAATCTCGTTAAATCCGATACAATAGCCGTAACCAAAAGCCACCTCAGCAACGGAAAAGCTCAGGCGGTAATCGTAAACTCGGGCAACGCCAATACCTGCAACGCCGACGGAATCGAGAAGGCGCAGCAGATGTGCGAAATTGCCGCCGACGTTCTCGGCGTAAGCAGCGACGACGTCATTGTTGCTTCCACGGGCGTTATCGGAGAGGTGCTCCCGATAGAGCCGATTATTAAGGGCGCGGAGGCTATGCGCGGCAAGCTCTCCAAGGAGGGCGGCACAAATGCCGCCGAGGCTATTATGACCACCGACACCGTCAAAAAGGAAATGGCGATGGAAATGACGCTCGGCGGAAAGACCGTCACGATCGGCGGAATAGCAAAGGGCAGCGGAATGATTCACATCAATATGGGTACCATGCTGTCGTTTGTTACGACCGACGCGGCTGTTTCGCCCGAAATGCTCGAGTCCGCGCTGCGCGAGGCGGTTGAGGACAGCTATAATATGGTGAGCGTTGACGGAGATACCTCCACCAATGACACTCTCGCGATTCTCGCCTCGGGTAAGGCGGGAAATCCCGAAATCACCGAGAAAAACGACGACTATAAAACCTTCGTTGACGGTCTTACGGCGGCATTCAGAATGATAGCCAAAAAGCTCGCAGCCGACGGCGAAGGCGCTACAAAGCTTCTTGTTTGCAACGTTAAGGGCGCGAAAACCAAGTGCGACGCGGTTAAGGTGAGCAAAAGCATTATCTGTTCGAGCCTCTTAAAGGCGGCTATGTTCGGCGCTGACGCAAACTGGGGACGCGTGCTCTGCGCGATCGGCTACAGCGGCGCGGACGTTGATGTAAAAAAGGTTGACGTCAGCTTCAATTCCGCCAAGGGTACGATCGACGTGTGCAAAAACGGAGCGGGAATCCCCTTCAGCGAGGAAAAAGCTAAGGAGATCCTGCTTGAAAAAGAGATAAATATCCTCGTAACCCTCGGCGACGGCACGGCTGAAGCCGAAGCATACGGTTGCGATCTGACATATGATTATGTTAAAATAAACGGAGATTACAGAACCTAAGGAGGTTCAGACTATGGATAACAGTAAACGAGCCGAAATCCTGATACAGGCTATGCCTTATATCCAGAAGCTTGCGGGACAGACCATCGTCGTTAAGTACGGCGGCAACGCTATGCAGAGCGAGGAGCTCAAGGACGCCGTAATGAGCGATATCGTGCTTATGCAGCTTGTCGGAATCAACGTCGTTCTCGTTCACGGCGGCGGTCCCGAGATTAATATTATGCTCGAAAAGACAGGCAAAAAGAGCGAGTTCAAGAACGGTCTGCGCGTGACCGATAAGGAGACTATCGACATCGTTCAGCAGGTGCTTGCGGGCAAGGTTAACAAGAGCCTTGTTCAGCATCTTTCGTGCAACGGCGGACGGGCAATCGGTCTGTGCGGTCTTGACGGCAAGATGCTTATGGCTAAGAAGCTTCCCTCAGCCGACGACCTCGGCTTTGTCGGAGAGATCGACCGTGTTAACCCGATGATTATTATGGACTCTCTTAAGAACGGTTACATACCCGTTATTTCTACGATCGCGGGCGGATACAACGGCGAGGTGTTCAACATCAACGCCGACCTCGCGGCTGCTAAAATCGCGGGAAAGCTCGGCGCTAAAAAGCTTATTCTTATGACCGATATCCGCGGTCTTCTCAGGGACGTAAACGACGAGGATACGCTTATCTCCACCGTAAATGTAAACGAAGTTCCCAATCTTATCGGCAACGG
>JAHLBL010000137.1 GCA_020625635.1 bacterium | reverse complement strand
CAAGCAAGGCGTGCACCGTGAATTGTGCGGTGTTGCCTATACATTATTTGGGGAATACAGGTAATTTTTCAAGGAAAATTATATCATCGCGGTTAGCGGCGTCGCCCTCGGCGAGTACAGCGGCCATTCCGACCGTGTTGCCGCCCGCTTTTTCAACGAGCTTTTTAAGTGCCTCAAGGCTCTCGCCCGTGGAGATTACATCATCTACAATGAGAACTCTCTTGCCCTTGATCTTCGCAATATCGTCAGTGCCGATATAAAGTCTCTGAACCGATAGAGTTGTGATCGAGCGGACCTCAACCTGAACATACTCGGGCATATAAACCTTGAGTCCCTTACGGGCAACAACGTAGTCGCCGCCCTCCTGACGCGCCATCTCGTAACCGAGCGGAATGCCCTTAGCCTCGGCTGTAACGATAATGTCGTGCTCGGGGCACTTCTTTAGCAGAGCCGCCGACGCGGCAACGGTAACTTCCACGTCGCCGAACATTATGAACGCGGCGATATCAAGGTTTTCGCTTACCTCGCAGAGAGGGAGCTCGCGCTCACAGCCCGCGATATTCATTTTATACGTTCTCATAATTTCCATAGCCTTTCCGCCCACAAATGAATATCAAAGCTATTTACGACCTTACCGTGGGCTGATAAGGCGTAAAATGTGGGTATTATGCCATTTTTCCGAGAGTTTTTCCGCCGAGCAGGTGGAAGTGAATATGGAACACGGTCTGTCCGCCGTCGGCTCCGCAGTTATTTACCACGCGGTAACCGCCGTCAAGTCCGACTGACTTGGCGATTTCGGGAACCTTTGAGAAGATGTGGGCGACGATACCCGCGTTATCGGCGTTGAGCTCGTTCGCGCTCGCGATATGCTCCTTGGGAATCATAACGATATGCACGGGAGCCGCAGGCTCGATATCGTAAAAAGCAAGCATCTTGTCGTCCTCATAAACCTTGCGTGTGGGGATCTTTCCGTCACGAATCATACAGAATACACAGTCCATAGCTTTCTCCTTTTCAGCTTGGTGAATATATTACTATAATAATATATCCGACATAAAATTGCAATATCTTTCTTATTTTTTGGCTTTTATCTTTTTCTCCTCGCCGCGCAGCAGTCTGCTGATATTGGAGGAGTGCCTTATCACGACGAAAACGCAGATTATAAACGCGAACAGTGTGCACACCAGCGCGTAACGCATAGAGTAGCCGTAGAAGTTGCAGTCGATCCCCCAGCACATAAGGAAGGTGTAGACGGGGAACATAACGGCGCAGATAATGCTCGCGAGAGAGATAATCTTTGAGCAGATAAAAATTATAAGGAAGGTGGCGAGTATCAGAAGGAAAACACGCCAGTCGGCTACGAGCATCATTCCAGCCGCGGTCACTATGCCCTTTCCGCCCTTGAAGCGGAAGTAAATCGGGAAGCTGTGACCGAGGATACAGAACGCGCCGCTTATATAGCAGCCCGCTCTTATAATAGAAACGGGATTCTCCATATTCTGAGCGGCAATCGAAAACAGAATACCGCCAATCATAACGGAAATTATGGATTTAAGCGCGTCGCATACGATTGTGAAAATAGCGGGAACCTTGCCGACGCTTCTCAGCACGTTTGTAAAGCCCGCGTTGCCGCTGCCCATTTCACGGATATCCTGTTTGCCCTTGGTCACGATTCTCGTGACGATAACAGCGGTGTTTACGCTGCCGAGCAGATACGCGATAACCGCGGAGACAACGACGACAATCCAGTTCTGTGTAAAGAATTCAAACACACTCATTAATTCTCTCCTCTTTCCCTTATAATCATCCTTATGGGCGTGCCCTCCAGCGCGAAGGTCTCCCTGATACGGTTTTCAATATAGCGCTGATATGAGAAGTGGAACAGCTCCTTATTGTTGCAGAAGCTGACAAACGTAGGCGGTTTTGTCGAGGGCTGAGTCATATAGAAGATTTTGAGCCTCTTGCCCTTGTCGGTGGGCGGCTGAACCCTCGTTGTGATCTGGGCGAGCAGCTCATTGAGCATACCCGTGCGGATTCTCATGGCGTTGTTGGCGGCGACGGTGTTGATAAGGGTGAAGAGATTGTCTACCCTCTGTCCCGTTTTCGCGGAGATAAACACCGTAGGAGCCCATGTCATAAATGCGAACTCGACCGCGATCTGCTTTTTGAAATTGTTCATGGTCTTGTCGTTCTTTTCAATCGCGTCCCACTTATTGACGGCGATTATGCACGCCTTGCCCGCCTCGAGAGCAAGTCCCGCGACCTTGGTGTCCTGTTCGGTGACGCCGACGGAAGCGTCTATCATAATGACGCAGACGTCACTGCGCTCAATAGCCATCTTGGCGCGGATTATACTGTACTTCTCAATTTCGTCAACGATCCTGCTCTTGCGGCGGATTCCCGCCGTGTCGATAAAGTTGTATTTACCGAATTTATTTTCAACCGAGGTATCGATACTGTCGCGCGTTGTGCCCGCGATATCGGACACGATACAGCGCTCCTCGGAAGTGATGTAGTTGATAAGCGAGCTCTTTCCGACATTCGGCTTGCCGATAACGGCTACGTTTATCACGCTGTCCTCTTCCTCGTCCGAAGCCGCGTCGGGAAGATAGGAAAATACCTCGTCGAGCAGGTCGCCAGTTCCGTGACCGTGAACGGCGGAAACCTGAATAGGATCGCCGATACCGAGGTTGTAGAACTCGTAAAACTCGGGCATGGGCTCGCCGATGGTATCGCACTTGTTGACACAGAGCACGAGCGGCTTACCCGACTTTTGCAGCATGGCGGCGACGTCGAGGTCTGTCGCCACAAGCCCCGATTTCATATCGGTGACGAGGATAATGACCTGAGCGGTGTCGATAGCGAGCTGAGCCTGACGGCGCATCTGCGAGAGAATTATGTCGTCCGACTTGGGCTCGATACCGCCCGTATCAATTATGATAGCCCTGCGGTTCTGCCACTCGACCTCACCGTAGATGCGGTCGCGTGTAACGCCCGGGGTGTCGTCGACTATGGAAAGGCGCTGACCAATCAGCTTATTGAAGAGTGTGGACTTGCCGACATTCGGCCGTCCCACTATCGCGATAACAGGTTTAGCCATATGATCCTCCTGTCTTATTCCAAAACTTCCGTGACAACGGATTCGCCGCTGCCGTCGGAAACGGTAACTTTTATGTTAAGCTCTTTCTCAACCTGCTCAAGGCTCACGTCGTCGAGGAAAACGTCGCCCTCAAAGCGGAGCGTGCACGAGGGAATTATCAGCTTTTCGCCGAGTTCCTTTCCCTTAAGCTGAGCGATAAGGTCCTGACCTGTAATCAGTCCCGTTACGTCAATATGTCCGCCGAAGAAGTCGTTCTTGATTTTGTACAGGTTGATTTTCACATTCGGGAATTTCCCGGTTATCTGAGCGAGCGTAATGAGAAGATTCTCGTAAACACACTCGCCGCAGATGGTCGAGACTGTTCTTTTTATATTTTCATCGGGTTCTCTGTCCTCAAGCGCAAAGGCGACCTCCTCGCGCATAAGCGCTATAAGTCCTACACCGTTCTCGAGAGCGGGATAACCCTCGTAGTAATCGGGCTCGGGGATTTTCCGCCCCGCCTTTATGTAGAATTCATCGGCGGCGTAGAAACGCCTTCTGCCGCACTCTTCCCTGCATTTGTCGCCGAACTCCTCAATAATGTCGAGCGTCTCGGCGGCGGTTTCGGGTGTGTAAGGCGTGAGCGGGTAAAGCCCCTCACGGTAGCGCGTAAGCCCGACAGGTACAACTGCCGTGCACTCCACGCCGAGGTTCTTCAGGTCGGTCAGCGTGCGTCTTAGCTCGTCGCCGTCGTTTATTCCTGGACAGGCAACGATCTGGCAGTTCATACTGAGCCCCGCCTCCGCGAAGCGTCTGAGCGCGTCGAGCGACTCGCCCGCGAAGCGGTTGTTCATCATCTTGCAGCGCAGCTCGGGGTTGGTGGTATGGACGCTGACGTTGATGGGACTTATATGCATTTTAATAATTCTGCTGATTTCGTGCTCTGTAAGGTTAGTCAGCGTGATGTAGTTTCCGAACAGAAACGACAGTCGGCTGTCATCGTCCTTGAAGTAGAGGGTGTCCCTCATACCCTTGGGGAGCTGGTCGATAAAGCAGAACACGCACTTATTGCGGCAGGAGTGCTCTTTATCCATGAGGTAGCTGTCGAACTCGAGCCCGAGCTCCTCGTACTCCTGCTTTCTGATTTTTACGGTTTTTTCTTTTCCGTCAGGCTTCCTTATAAGCAGTTCAAGTCTGCTGTTGACCTGATAGAATCGGTAGTCGAGCACGTCGACGATCTCGTTTCCGTTTATACTCAGCAGAACGTCGCCTGCTTCGATACCCTTTTTGTCGGCAACGCTGCGGCGTTCTACGTCTTTAATTGTAACAGCCACAGCGAGCCTCCTTGAATATGTCAATAATAAAACAATAGGGCGGCAAAACGCGCCGCCCGAATTGTCAAAGATTAAATTACTTCTTAGCGTCTTCCTTTACGACAACCTGTCTGCCTTTGTAGTAGCCGCAGGTTGTGCAAGCCTTGTGGGAAGCTGTTAAAGCGCCGCAGTTCGGGCAGGTTGTGAGAGCGGGAGCCTCGATTGTGTAGTTAGCCGAACGTCTTGTGGATTTTCTTTTGTGAGAAGTTTTACCGGTAGGTACTGCCATTGTTATTCACTCCTTAATATAATCATTATTAATCAATCAGTTGTTTAAGCATCTCAAGCCTTGGGTCAACCTGTCTGCTTTTGCAGCCGCAGTCGCCCTCGTTGAGGTTGGCACCGCAGTCGGGACAAAGCCCTCTACAGTCATCGCTGCACAGAAACTTGCTCGGAAGATTCAGAACGATATCCGACACAACGACCTCGTCGAGCTCGAGAGTATAATCAGGGGTTTCAATATAATCGTCGTTCTCCTCGTCTATTAACTCAGCAGCGAGTCCGTGAGTGAATGACAGCTCCATATGCTTTACTATTTCGTCAAAGCACCTGTCGCAGCGGGTGGTATAATCAAAAACCGCTTTTACATTCAGCTCGACGAGCCCTGCTCTGTTGACCGCCGAGGCGCTCACCCTGACGGGCGATTTGAATGGATAATCGCCGTTTAT
>JAHLBL010000136.1 GCA_020625635.1 bacterium | reverse complement strand
TGGTCGTCGAGCTCCTGTCCCTTGGGAGCCATAGCTCCGAAAAGCGTTCTTCCCGTGAAAATAAGGTCGGGGCGCTTGTCATACATTTCTTTATCTATAAGGAAGTACTCCTGCTCGGGACCAACTGTTGTTGTGACCCTTTTAACGTCTGTCTTGCCGAGAAGATGAAGAACGCGTACAGCCTCTGAGCTGAGCTTTTCCATCGAGCGGAGAAGCGGTGTTTTCTTGTCGAGCACTTCACCTGTATATGAACAGAACGCTGTCGGAATGTACAGGGTTTTATCTCTGATAAAAGCGGGGGAGGTGGGGTCCCATGTTGTATATCCTCTCGCCTCAAAGGTAGCTCTGATGCCGCCCGAGGGGAACGAGGAAGCGTCGGGCTCGCCCTTGATCAGCTCTTTGCCCGAGAATTCCATAATAACTTCGCCTTCGCCGTTGGGGCAGATAAAGCTGTCGTGCTTCTCCGCGGTAACGCCTGTCATCGGCTGGAACCAGTGAGTGTAGTGGGTGCAGCCCATTTCTACAGCCCAGTCCTTCATTGCGTTCGCGACTACATTCGCGACGCTGAGGTCGAGTGCCTCTCCGCTCTCGATAGTCTTTCTGAGAGCCTTGTAAGTAGCCTTCGGAAGTCTTGCCTGCATTTTTCTGTCGTTAAATACGTTGGCGCCGAAATATTCCGATACATTTTTCATTTCTGTCAACTCCATTCATTTGTTATAAACAGCGGCAAAGGCGCTGAGAATCCATAAAACAGATTCGCAGCGCCTTTGCTGTGTTCAACGATGACAAGTATACAACGTGTTTTTTGATTTGTCAATAGCTTTTTTGCAACTTTTTTTATTTTTCTTGCAATTTCCTTGCTTTTATCTTTCGAATATATAATAAAAAGCGTAAATTTGAATTTTTCTCACAGAAATGTTGCAATTTTGTATTGACAATCCTGCGCTGTAGTTGTATAATGCTGACATTGATGAATGGAAGGAATGATATATATGACTGAAAACGGTCTTTATTCTCCGCGCTTTGAGCACGACAACTGCGGAATCGGAGCCGTCGTGAACATCAAGGGCGAAAAATCCCACACGACTGTCGAGAACGCTCTGACGATCGTTGAGACGCTCGAGCACCGCGCGGGCAAGGACGCCGAAGGCAAGACAGGCGACGGCGTCGGAATCCTGACGCAGATATCTCATAAGTTCTTCAGCAA
The DNA here is from genome assembly GCA_020625635.1 of bacterium. GTDB lineage: Bacteria > Bacillota > Clostridia > Oscillospirales > Acutalibacteraceae > Ruminococcoides. The sequence goes on along the minus strand of JAHLBL010000136.1, from coordinate 3,926 downwards.
GGCTGCTTCCGAGATGGGCATTACCCTCAGAGGCGAGCGCGACTATGCGGTCGGAATGTTCTTCTTCCCGCAGTTTGAGCTCTTCCGCAACCAGGCAAAGAAGATGTTTGAGATAATTGCCGCGAAGGAGGGGCTTAAGGTTCTCGGCTGGAGACCCGTGCCGTTTGACGTCACAGCTATCGGCAGCCGCGCTCTCGAGTGTATGCCGAACATCCAGCAGTGCTTCATTGAGCGTCCCGAGGGCGTCAAGCGCGGGCTTGAGTTTGACCGCAGACTTTATGTCGCGCGCAAGATTTTTGAGCAGAGCAACGAGGACACCTACGTCGTCTCGCTCTCCTCGAGGACTATTGTATATAAAGGTATGTTCCTCGTCGGCGATTTACGCAACTTCTTTACCGACTTGCAGGACGAGGATTTTGACACCGCTATCGCCATCGTTCACTCGCGTTTCTCCACCAACACAAACCCGAGCTGGGAGCGCGCTCATCCGAACAGGATGATCGTACACAACGGTGAGATCAACACCATCCGCGGCAACGCAGACAAGATGCTCGCGCGCGAGGAGAATATGCGCTCCGAACACCTTAAGGGCGACCTCGACAAGGTTATCCCCGTAGTCAACGCCGAGGGCTCTGACTCCGCAATGCTCGACAATACGCTCGAGTTCCTCGTTATGAGCGGTATGGATCTTCCGCTCGCGGTTATGATCACGATCCCCGAGCCGTGGGACAGAAACGGCACAATGAGCCGCAGGAAAAAGGACTTTTACCAGTATTACGCGACAATGATGGAGCCGTGGGACGGTCCCGCGTCGATCCTCTTCTCCGACGGAGATATCATGGGCGCGGTGCTCGACAGAAACGGTCTGCGTCCCTCGCGTTACTATATCACGGACGATGACAACCTCGTGCTTTCCTCCGAGGTCGGCGCGCTTCCGATAGAGCCCGAAAAGGTAGTTAAGAAGGACAGACTACGCCCGGGCAAGATGCTTCTCGTCGATACCGTAAAGGGAGAGCTCATCGACGATGACGAGCTCAAGACACGCTACGCTTCTCGTCAGCCCTACGGCGAGTGGCTCGACAGCAACCTCGTCAAGCTGAAGGATTTGAAGATCCCCAACACAAAGGTCGAGGAACACCACAGAGAGGAGCGCAGAAAGCTCCAGAAGGCGTTCGGCTACACCTACGAGGACGTTATGACCTCGATCCTCCCGATGGCTAAGAACGGCAGCGAGCAGATCGCCTCAATGGGTACTGACAGCCCGATCCCGCCGCTGTCACATCAGCCGCAGCCGCTGTTCAACTACTTCAAACAGCTTTTCGCTCAGGTCACGAATCCGCCTATTGACGCTATCCGCGAGGAGATCGTAACCTCTACGACCGTATATCTCGGAGAGTCGGGAAACATTCTCGAGGAAAAGCCCGAGAACTGCAAGGTCGTTAAAATCCACAACCCGATCCTTTCCTCAACGGATATTTTAAAGCTTAAAAATATGAGGGAAAGCGGCTTCAAGGTCGCCGTTATCCCGATCCTTTACTATAAAAACACCTCGCTCAAAAAGGCGATAAAGCGCCTTTATATCGAGGCTGACAAGGCGTACAAGGACGGCGCGAACATCCTCATCCTCTCCGACAGGGGAGTTGACGAGAACCATCTCGCGATTCCGTCGCTGCTGGCGGTTTCATCGCTCCATCAGCACCTTGTAACCTCAAAGCGCAGAACCTCGCTCTCCATCGTTCTCGAGAGCGCGGAGCCGAGAGAGGTCCATCACTTCGCTACGCTCCTCGGCTACGGAGCTACAGCGATCAACCCGTATCTCGCTCAGGAGACGATCCACGAGCTGATCCACGACGACCTGCTCGACAAGGACTACTACGCCGCCGTTGACGACTACAACGACGCCGTGCTTCACGGCATAGTAAAAATCGCCTCGAAGATGGGTATTTCCACGATCCAGTCGTATCTCGGCTCACAGATTTTCGAGGCTGTCGGAATCAGCCGCGAGGTCATCGACGAGTATTTCACGGGCACTGTAAGCCGCGTCGGCGGTATCACACTCGACGATATCGGCGCGACTGTCGACAGGCTGCACACCGCGGCATTCGATCCGCTCGGTCTCGAGACAGGCACGGAGCTTCCCTCGCGCGGAAGTCATAAGTTCCGCAGCGGCAGGGAGGAGCACCTCTACAACCCGCAGACTATCCATACTCTGCAAACCGCCGCGAGAACGGGCGATTACGAGCTTTTCAAAAAGTATACTCATATGATCACCGAGGAGATGGCTCCCGTCAGCCTGCGCGGACTGCTCGACTTCAACTACTCCGACAGCCCCGTTCCGCTCGACGAGGTCGAGAGCGTCGACGAGATCGTTCGCCGCTTCAAGACGGGCGCGATGTCTTACGGCTCCATTTCTCAGGAGGCTCACGAGGCGCTGGCGCTCGCGATGAATATGCTCCACGGCAAGTCGAACTCGGGAGAGGGCGGCGAAAGCCCCGAGCGTCTCGCGACAAAGGGCACTTCCGAGAACCGCTGTTCGGCGATCAAGCAGGTCGCCTCGGGACGCTTCGGCGTTACGAGCGAGTACCTCAACTCAGCAGATGAGATCCAGATCAAGATGGCTCAGGGAGCGAAGCCCGGTGAGGGCGGACACCTCCCCGGACAGAAGGTTTATCCGTGGATCGCAAAGACGAGACACTCCACACCCGGTGTTTCACTTATCTCACCGCCGCCTCATCACGACATCTACTCGATTGAGGACTTGGCTCAGCTTATTTACGACCTGAAAAACGCCAACAAGAGCGCGCGTATCTCCGTCAAGCTCGTTTCCGAGTGCGGAGTCGGCACGGTTGCCGCGGGCGTCGCTAAGGCGGGCGCGGGCGTAATCCTTATTTCGGGACACGACGGCGGCACGGGTGCGGCTCCGAGAAGCTCCATCTACAACGCGGGACTTCCGTGGGAGCTCGGACTTGCCGAGGCTCACCAGACGCTGATTATGAACAACCTCAGAAACAAGGTCGTAATCGAGACCGACGGCAAGCTTATGACAGGCCGCGACGTCGCTATAGCGGCGATCCTCGGCGCGGAGGAATTCGGCTTCGCAACGGCTCCGCTCGTAACTCTCGGCTGTGCTATGATGCGTGTCTGCAACCTCGATACATGTCCGTTCGGCGTAGCTACCCAGAACCCCGAGCTCAGAAAGCGCTTCGCGGGCAAGCCCGAGTACGTAGCGAACTTTATGCGTTTCATCGCCGAGGAGCTCAGGGAATATATGTCGAAGCTCGGCGTGCGCACTCTCGACGAGCTCGTAGGCAGAACTGATTTATTAAGGAAAAAGGACGATCTGACCTCGGCTCAGAAGAAAATCGATTTATCAGCCATCCTCAATGCTGATTTCAACGGCGAGAGGGAGGAATACAATAATAAGAACCTCTACGACTTCAAGCTCGGCGAAACCGTCGACGAGCGTGTGCTTGAGAATATGTTCGACTTCGATAAGAAGGGTAAGCAGAAGCTCGAGATAGAGGTCAGCAACACCGACCGTTCTCTCGGTACAGCGTTCGGCTCCGAGATAACAAAGCGCTTCGGCTCCTCGCTGAAGGAGGATTCGTATAAGGTTATCTGTCACGGCTCGGGCGGTCAGAGCTTCGGCGCGTTCATTCCGAACGGTCTGACGCTGGAGCTTGTCGGCGACAGCAACGACTACTTCGGAAAGGGACTTTCGGGCGGTAAGCTCGTGCTCTATCCGCCGAAGAACTCGCGTTTCAGCGCCGAGGACAACATCATCGTCGGCAACGTAGCGCTCTACGGCGCTACGAGCGGCAAGGCGTTCATCAACGGCGTCGCGGGCGAGCGCTTCTGTGTGCGCAACTCGGGCGCGACCGCGGTCGTCGAGGGCGTGGGCGACCACGGCTGTGAGTATATGACAG
>JAHLBL010000135.1 GCA_020625635.1 bacterium | reverse complement strand
CCGCTCGGCAGCTTCGGGGACAGTCCCGGTCAGGCGCATATCCTCTTTAACTCCCTGCGCGAGATCGACGCTCACCCCGAGGTGAAGCTCGTTTTTGCCCGCTGTCCCGAGCCCGACGGCGTGGGGATGGCGGTATATAACCGACTTATACGTGCCGCTGGATTTGAGGTGATCGACCTTGAAAAAATATAAGCTTGTCGGACTGACGGGAACGACGGGAGCGGGGAAGAGCACCGTTTGCGGAGTTCTCGAGAGCGAGGGCTTCTGTGTGATAAACGCCGATTCGCTCGCGCGTGAGATTATGACCGACGAGGTCGTGCTCGCGGGTATCGCGCGATTCTTCGGGGACGACGTTATACGCGGCGGAGAGCTCGACCGCGCCGTGCTCGCGGAGAGGGCGTTCTCCTCGCCTGAGAAGACCGCGCTGCTTAACCGACTGACGCACCCGTATATAACCGAGCGGCTGCTGAGAAGGCTCGAGCGGCTGACTGCCGCGGGACAGCGGCTGATCGTGCTCGATGCGCCGCAGCTGTTCGAGAGCAGGCTAAACCTGATTTGCGACGTTATCGTCGCCGTGGTTGCCGACAGCGGAGAGCGAGCGAGCCGTATAAAAGCCCGCGACGGACTTACCGACGCGCAGGCGGACGCGAGGATCTCCGCCCAGCTGAGCGACGACTTTTTCAGGGCGAACAGCGACCTTGTGATAGAGAATCAGTCCTCGCCCGAGGCGCTGATCGAAAAGGCCCGCGCGGCGGCGTCAAGGCTGCGCGCCAGCTGATTATTTACCGATGACTTACGGAGGTGTATCGTGAGCCGAAGACGACAGAGGAAAAGACGGCACCCTATAAGGAGATTTATCATAATTCTGACCGCGGCGGCGCTGTTAGTGTGCGTGCTGTGCCAGACCGTGTTCGTGGTCGAGAAGAAGATTTACCCCCTCGAGTACGGCGCGGAGGTCGAGAAGGCTGCCCGTGACTACGACCTCGATGAGGAGCTTATCTACGCGGTGATCAATACCGAGTCCCATTTTGACGCCGACGCGTGCAGCAGCGCGGGAGCTAAGGGACTTATGCAGCTTATGCCGTCGACGTTCGAGTGGCTGCAGTCGCTGAGGGGAGAGCAGTACGACGAGAACAGCCTGTTCTATCCCGATATCAATATCGACTACGGCTGTTACCTGCTGAGGTATCTGCTCGATAAATTCGGCAGTGAGGAAACGGCGGTCGCGGCGTATAACGCGGGCTTCTCGATAGTGGAGGAGTGGCTCGGCAATCCCGAGTACAGCCAGGACGGAGTGACGCTCAGCAGCATACCTTATCCCGAGACCGAGGAGTACGTCAAAAAGGTTGAGTCCGCTAAGGAAAAGTATAAAAAACTGTATAACAGATAAAAATATAAATCAGATAAAAAGTCAGTAAAGGAATGAATACAATGTCAGAAGACAGCAAAACAAAACAGCTCAAGGAAAAATTATTTACGGCGGCGAAGAGAGGGATCGTGACCGCTTCCGCCGACGAGATCGCGAAGGCGGACGAGTTCTGCGAGGGATATAAGAGCTTTCTCGACAATTCTCCCGTAGAGCGAGAGGCGGTCAGCTATTCGCTGGAGCTCGCAAAGGCTAACGGCTTTGTCGAGTTTGAACAGGACAAAAAGTACAGCGCTGGCGATAAAGTCTACTACGTCAACCGCGGCAAGGCGATCGCGCTCGCGGTGATCGGAAAGAACGGAACGAAAAACGGCGTGCGCTTCGCGATAGCTCATATCGACTCCCCGCGTGTAGACCTCAAGCCCAATCCGCTTTATGAGGATAACTCGCTCGCGTATTTCAAAACCCACTACTACGGCGGAATAAAGAAGTACCAGTGGACAGTAATGCCGCTCGCGCTGCACGGCACTGTCGTTAAGCTCGACGGCACAAAGGTCGATATAAAGGTTGGCGTAAGCGAAGACGACCCCTGCTTCTGCATTACCGATCTGCTTCCGCACCTCGCACGCGAGCAGGCGGCTAAAACTCTCGGCAAGGCTATCGAGGGCGAAGACCTCAACGTGCTTATCGGCTCGCGTCCGTACGTGACTGAGGACGAGGAGAGCGAGCTCGTAAAGCTCAATGTTATGAATATCCTCAACGAGCGCTACGGTATCACGGAGAATGATTTCCTCTCAGCCGAGCTGTGCCTCGTGCCTGCCCAGAAGGCGAGAGACGTCGGCTTTGACCGCGGACTTATCGGCGCTTACGGACACGACGACAAGGTCTGCGCTTATCCCGCGCTTATGGCGGCGCTGGACTGCGGCGTTCCTGAGTGCACCTGCATAACATACCTGACCGATAAGGAGGAGACGGGCTCCGACGGCAACACGGGTATGCAGAGCGATTTCCTGCGATACTTTGTTTACGACCTCGCGAAGGCTGACGGCGAGGAGGGCTACCGCGTGCTTTCAAAGAGCAAGTGCCTGTCCGCCGATGTAAACGCCGCGTTCGATCCGATTTACGCGGCTGCGTATGAGGCGAGAAACTCAAGCTTTATAAACCTCGGCGTGATAATCTCGAAGTATACGGGACACGGCGGAAAGTACGACACCTCCGACGCGTCCGCCGAGTATATGGGCGAGATCCGCTCTATGCTCGAGAAGAACGGAGTTATGTGGCAGGTCGGCGAACTCGGCAAGGTCGATATCGGAGGCGGCGGTACAATAGCGAAGTATGTCGCGAATATGAATGTCGACGTAGTGGACCTCGGCGTTCCCGTGCTCTCTATGCACGCTCCGTTCGAGCTCGTCAGCAAGCTTGACGTATATGAGGCGTACAGGGCTTTTTCAGCTTTTTACAATAATCTGTAAAAAAAGGCTTGCATTTTCAATCCAAAAGTGTTATGATATACGGGCGGTTGAAAAACCGCACCCACGCGCTGATAGCTCAGCTGGATAGAGTAACTGGCTACGAACCAGTAGGTCGGGGGTTCGAGTCCCTTTCAGCGCGCCAAAAAGATTGGCTTAAACAATGTTGTTTGAGCCAATCTTTTTTTGTGGCTCTTATAAAGGGAGGTTTTTATCCGTTTAAAAATCCGTTTATTTTCATTTTGTGTTTTTGAGAGTCTTAATTATTCAGATAGTTTCTCATAAACAGAGTTCATTGTTTTTGCGGCTTTTTTCATTCCGCTAGGGAGAGGATGCAAATAATAGTTTGCTGTTATCGATGGCTTAGAATGCCCGAGCACCGATTGTAAAACCGGTATCTCGACTCCGTTTGCAACTGCAATCGATGCAAAAGAGTGTCTTAAGCCGTGTAACGTTAATGGTTTCAATCCATTTTTTTTAATAAATTTTGAAAAGTATTTTCCCATTGAGTCTGGGGCCCAAGGATTTCCAAGGGTATTTACAAAGAACCTATCATCAGGGATAATGTTTTTCCCCAGTTGAGAAAAAAGATTCTTCTTCCATTCAAGGTATTCATTAAGTAATTTGATTGTAGCGTCTGAAATTATAATATCTCGTATAGAATATTCTGTTTTTGGTGTATTCTCAATGACTCCGCCATGACGAATTCTTTTTAATGTTTTATCTATATGTAGCATTTTCGTGGTAAAATCTATGTCTTTATGTAGAAGCGCCACAGCTTCTCCGATTCTTAACCCGGTTTCAAGAAGAAAAATAATTACAGTTCTATGACATATCTCTTCATCTTTTAGTGCATCAATCAGTATCTTACATTCTTCTTCATCGTACACGGTGAATTTTTGCAGTTTTGATTTCTTCACATCAGGTATAATGGGACATTCTTCAATTGTGCCGAGTTTAACAGCGAAATTAAAGATTTCTACAAGAAATTTCCGGATTTCAAAAATCGTTTTTTCGGAGAGACCTTTTTTTGAATTAGCTAATGCAAAGGCTTTTTTAAAAGGAATGTTTAATGTACTTGCAATCTTTTCTGCAGAATTTTGCAAAACACTGTTTCCTTTTACTACAGAATGGATAGTTGCTTCAGATAGTTTACTTTTGCGAGCAGCTTCGGCAATTGTCCAGTTCTTTTCGATTAGCATTACCTGTAGATCGATAATTGGTTTATACTTGGCGATCGTGTGTTCTTTTTCATTAAGATATGCTATAAAATCAATTATATCTTTATTTGTTACTTTTGCGACTTGAAAATTTCCAAACTCGCTGTTTGCGATTATTGACAATAGATAGTCATACCAGTCCTTGCCCTTATATTTTAGACTATGACGTTTGTTGTCAAGTGTTTGTTTCGCTAAGTTGTATACTGTTATAATTTTTGGATCGTTTTCAAATTGTATTTTCTCAAGGTACTCTTTTAAATGATTTCTGATATTTCTTTTTTGCGCTCTCAGCCATTCTTCAATGTCGTATTTACGTTTAATGCTTTTAGGAAGCGTTACTGTTCGTGATATACGGTTTTGTTTGTTGCTTTGCTTATTATACCCTAATGTTACAGTTATTTCATATTTTCTGGTTGATTCACCGGATTTAGTTGTTATTTCTCGGATTCCCTCGATGCCGGTTGGTTTTTTATTCATGCAACATTATCACCTCCTCCAGCATTAAAGAAGGAGAATATAGAATCCATGTCGTACAGGCGCCTGCTTGAAGCCATGAAGGTACGAATCTGTCCGTTTAATGCGAGATTACGCAAGTAATTCTTGGTTATCGCGCTATTTGGATCGATTTTCTTGATTTCCTCGATTGCTTTTGTGACGGTGCGAAGTTTACCGAAGTTGATTGAATTGTTGTTCATTGTTTTTCCTCCTTTTGGAAAATTATATTCGAAAGGCTTTACATGGGGAAAAAATAATGATAAAATATTATTGTTATTATTGTTATCAAATATTAATCATGACTTTTACCGTCAAAATATTCTTTTATAGGGAATATTTTTTAAGCCTTTCAATTATCTTTCAATTATATTATATTTAAAATATAATAAAAAGTCAAGTATTTTTTGTTTTTTTGAAAAAATTTGTTATTTTTTATTTATTAGGAGTTATTATGCTGATTAAAGACAAACTAATTTCAAGAAAAGTTATATACGAGGTGTTTAATAATATTGATTCTAAACAAGAAGCGGAATTAATAAATATTGATGTATATATGGTATATTTGAATTCTGTAAGCACTGCGGGATCGCGGCGATCTAAT
>JAHLBL010000134.1 GCA_020625635.1 bacterium | reverse complement strand
CGTATCGCCGAGGACACCGCGTAAACGCCCTTGCCCGACGACCACAGCGCGGCAATTATTGTGGTAACGGCTACTCCCGCGGTAGCCTCGTACATTTTCTCAAAGTACTCCCCCGTTCTTACTCCGAAATCTCCCGAAAGATTGTCGCTGATAAACGACTCGAGGAACCCGCGGGGAACTCCCGCCATAGCAAGAATCGACAGCGCGAACATCAGGAACGGAATAAAAGACAGCAGGATAAAGAACGCCGAATGTCCCGCAATCGCGGCGATATTGTCCTCGGCGTTTTTCTTAAGCACTCTTTTTACGTTCTGAACGAAAATAATTATCCAATAAATAAAGGTAAGCATAATAAACAATCCTGCAAAGTTTATACTATAAATTTTATCATACGAATTTATTATTTGCAATAAAATCTTGCGATAAACGGGACTATCTGTTAGAATACTAACGGAAAGGCGGTGAAAAAGTGAAACCCGAAATTGAGATTTTTTCCCTCAGCCTCAGTACATACGGGATCTTAGCCTCAGTCGGTCTTGTGCTGATGGGTATTACCGCGTATATTCTCGGACGGAGAAACCGTATAAAATTCGAGGACGTTCTGTTCGGCGAGCTGTTTATGCTGGCAGGAGCGTTCGTCGGAGCGCATATACTGTACGGGCTTACTAACCTCGACCGAATCGGAGAATATCTTGACTACTGCTCGCGCACGGGAACCGACGCCGATTGGTGGGAAATCGTGAGCGTGTACTTCGGCGGAATGGTGTTCTACGGCGGGCTTATCTTTGCTCTGCTTTTCGGTGTGCTTTATTGCCGCATACGGCGCATACGCGTCGGAGACTACGCGGACGCGTTCGCTCCCGCGATACCGCTGTTTCACTTTTTCGGCAGGCTTGGGTGCTTCTTCAGCGGATGCTGCTACGGAATGGAGAGTCCGTTCGGCTTCACCGCCGAAAACGCTATCGTGCCGAGCTGCAGCCACGTCAATCGCTTTCCCGTTCAGCTTCTCGAAAGCGGACTGAATCTCGCGCTGTTTATTGTTTTACTGTTATTATTCCGAAAAGGAATTATGAAAGACAAGCTCATTTTTGTTTACCTTATTTCCTACAGCGTCATAAGATTTTTTGACGAGTTTCTAAGAGGCGATGAGTACAGAGGAATCTACCTCGGACTGTCAACGAGCCAGTGGATAAGCATTTTTATCTTTTTGACATCCGCGATAATTCTTATTAAGAAATATAATAGAAATAAGGATGTTATAATAAGAGGCGGCGATTCCGTGTGAACTAAAGCCGAATCAACTATTATCCGCCCGTCGTAAGGCTATATAGCTATGCGGGCTGAAAGGCTATGGCAATCAAGATGAAAAAATGCGACTACTGCGCTAAGGAAATAACTTATTTTGAACAATACTGCGACGAGAACTGCGAGAAAAAGGCTCTGGACTTTTACACGATGCGTGAGAAATTCACAAAGGTCTTTTCGATCATCAATGTGATCTGCGTATTCGCGATCCCCGTGGGAATATTTCTCTCGACTATGCGCCCGAGGCTCGGATATCTCGTCGGCACAATCGCGCTGACACTGCTCGGGCTGACGGTTTTCGCGCTGCCGTTTCCCGTTGAGAATATGATCAGCTCAATGAAAATCAAGAAGGCTGTCAAGGTGACGAGGATCTTCGGAGCCGTATGCTTTATTGTCGGACTGATTCTTGTTATGCTGTCATTTCTGATTTTTTCAAAATAAAATGAATAAAAAGCCTCCCGTCGTCAATAATAAGATTGACTAAAGGAGGCTTTAATTATGTTAGACAGAATTGCGCTTATTTTATCAATCATCGGCGGTCTCAACTGGGGATTGGTCGGTATATTCCAGTTTGACCTTGTTGCCTGGCTCGGCGGCGGTCAGACGGGAGTAATCAGCCGAATCATATATATTCTCGTCGGGCTCGCGTCGATCTGGTGTGTTTCTCTGCTCTTCAGAGAGCGCGAGATTCACCACGATACAACGATAAGAAATCACGCGTAAGACGAAGGCTGCCGCATATGCGGCAGTTTTTTCTTTTTTGCACAAGTACAGCGCTCACTTATTCAATTACCGATATTTTTCTTCTGAAATCAGCGCCGCACGGTTCGGGAGTATCGGTGGCGAGCGAGAAAATGTCGCCCGCGAAAAGGTCGACGTCAAAAATCCGCTTTGCCTCGTCGCCGAGCGTTTTTACGCCGTCGGCAACGTTCGTAATCAGCGGCAGCGTTCCGCGGCGCTTTATTTCGCCCATAACGGACGCGCCCGTGCTGTTGAAGCTGAGCGCCCTCAGATACGGAACGGGAGTGCGCGTCATCGGCTTCGTTATGCCGAGAACAGCGCAGATAATTATCCGCCTGAGCCGCGCTAAAGTGTAGCGCTTTGTTTTTATTCTACCGAGCAGCTCTTCAAGCGAGCAGGCTTCTCTCGCCGCCTCATATATGCGGTTCTCGAGCCCCTCGCCCACATCGGGCAGCAGTGCGAAATCCGCCGCGGTCATTGAGCGGAGCCTGTAAAGAATAACGGGCTCAAGCCTTTTTATATCGGCGGGGTGCTCAAAGTCGCGGGCGTTATAATCAGGGATAAGGCTCTCAGCCCCGCTTCCGCCGAGAATCAGTCCGCGGATATACGAAGCGGAGGCAAGCCCGCCGCGAACCGCGCTCTCGTCGTGAGCCGCGCCCGCGCGCTCCGTTACATAAAAGCCGATATTCGTTTTACGAAGCGCTCTGATATACTCTACGGCGAGGATATTGTTCGGCTCGCCGACAGCCTCGGCGGCAGCGTCGCCGCAGAGTGCTCTCACGACCTTTTGGACGGCTCTCGGATAGTACTCGCCGTTCTTCATCTCGTCGCGCAGTAGAGCGCCGAATCCGGGAGAGGAAACCGCGTCCGCGATACCTCCCAAAAGACGCGCGTCGGCGTTCTCCGCTCCGAAGCAGAGGCTCTCCGTACAGCCGAGAGCGTCGGCGATCTCAACACCTGCGCGCGCAAAGGTCTGCGCCGAGGCGCACGCGTAAACAGCCGGCAGCTCGAGCACGAGGTCGGCGCCGTTTCTGACGGCTGCATCGGCTCGTGTAAATTTATTCACAATCGCGATATCGCCGCGCTGAGTAAAATTGCCGCTCATTACAGCGACAATCGGGTTATCACTATGCGATTTTATGTCCCGAATGTGGTATAAATGCCCGTTATGGAACGGGTTATACTCACATATTATTGTGTTCACCTTCATAATTTTCCCTTATTTTTGTAAAAATTTGCAAATTTTTGCATAAATAACAAAAAAAGCTTGCAAAACGAATACTATTAGTATATTATATTATAGTGCATTTTTAGATACTATTCAATATAAAGGGGAATAAAAAATGAAGATTTTGGTAATCAACGCGGGAAGCTCCTCGCTCAAGTATCAGCTTATTGATATGAACGGTGAGAAGGTGCTCGCAAAAGGTAACTGTGAGAGAATCGGCTCCGACGACGCCATCATCGGTTACAAGACCAAAGATGCGGAAATCAAAAAGAACGTTTCTATGCCCGACCACGGCGTAGCGTTCACTCAGGTTAAGAATATGCTCCTCGACCCCGAGGTCGGCGTAATCAAAGAGCTCAGCGAAGTTACCGCTGTAGGTCACAGAGTTGTACAGGGCGGAAGCATCTTCCACGAGTCCTGCCTCGTTGACGATAAGGTTATCGAGGATATCAAGTCTCTCGCTCCTCTCGCTCCTCTCCACAACACCGCCAACGCTACGGGAATTGAGGCTTGCCAGAAGGTATTCGGCGCGGAAGCACCCCAGGTCGTTGTTTTCGACACAGCTTTCCACAGCACAATGCCCGAAAAGGCTTATATGTACGCAGTACCCTATGAGTACTACGAGAAGTACGCTGTACGCCGCTACGGCTTCCACGGCACATCACACCGCTTCGTAAGCTCTGTTATGGCTGAGCGTATGGGCAAGGACATCAAGGACTTAAAGATGATCACCTGCCACATCGGCAACGGCTCCTCAATCACAGCTATTGACGGCGGCAAGGTTATCGACACAACAATGGGACTTACACCGCTCGACGGCTTTATGATGGGCACACGCTCGGGCTCGCTCGATCCCTCTGTTGTAACATTCATCCAGGAGAAGGAAGGTCTCACTGCCGCAGAGATGGATTCCATCCTCAACAAGCAGTCAGGTCTGCTCGGTATTTCGGGTATTTCCAGCGACGACCGCGACGTAAGCGCGGCTGAAGCTGAGGGCAACAAGAGAGCTAAGCTCGCTCACGAAATGCTCTACTATCAGATCTCAAAGTACATCGGCGCTTTCTATGTAGCGCTCGGCGGCTGTGACGCTATCGTGTTCACGGCAGGTCTCGGCGAGAACCAGCCCGCTCTCAGAAAGCACGTCTGCGAGTACCTCGCGTGCCTCGGCGTAAAGATTGACGACGACGCCAACAACGCCGCTATCCACGGCAACGAGGGCAAGCTCAGTGCTGACGATTCCAAAGTCCGCGTAGAGCTTATCGCTACAAACGAGGAGCTCGTTATCGCGAGAGATACAAAGGCTATCGTTGAAAAGCTTTAATTATAAAAATTCAGACTGTCGCTTATGCGGCAGTCTTTTTTTCTGAAAAATCCAATTAATAATATGAAAAAACGGTCGGGAAACTGTCTTCCCGACCGTAGCTTTATGTCATTATACGGGGTAAACCTTGTTCTCCTTGTCGAGAAGGTCTGAGTTGATGCCCGCGTGAGCGGCGCGGCGCTTCTCGAAGAACTTTGTGGCGACCTCGGGGAACTGAGCGTAGGAGAGCACGTCCTCCTCCTGCTCGATGTACTGCGGGATCTCCGCGCGGAGCTTATCGAGTTCGGGCTCGAGAAGGTCTGCGGGACGGCAGGTGATGGGCTCTTCGTCGCCGATGATCGACTTAGCGAACTCAGGATCGATCGGCATAGGCGTAGTGCCGTACTTACCCTCGATTATGCCCTTGAACTCCTTGGTAACCATCTGGTAGCGCTTGCCCGTGATTACGTTGAACACAGCCTGTGTGCCGACGATCTGGGATGTCGGAGTAACGAGAGGCGGATAGCCCGCGTCCTTACGAACGCGCGGAACCTCTGCGAGACACTCGTCGAGCTGATCCTCCTTGCCCGCCTGCTT
>JAHLBL010000133.1 GCA_020625635.1 bacterium | reverse complement strand
ATAAGCTCGGTACCGCCGAGCATATTGCTCCACTGGTCGTCTCCGCCGAACTGCATATTACAGCCGTAATCCTTAAAGAGCGTATAGAAATCATAGCTCTGCATAATCATATAGTTAAACTCAAGGAAGCTGAGTCCCTTTTCCATTCTCTGCTTATAGCACTCGGCTGTCAGCATACGGTTAACGCTGAAGCACGCGCCTACCTCGCGCAGAAGCTCGATGTAATTGAGATCAAGCAGCCAGTCGGCGTTGTTAACCATAAGCGCCTTGCCCTCGGAGAAGTCAATAAACTTGCTCATCTGCTTTTTGAAGCAATCGCAGTTGTGCTGGATCTGCTCGGGAGTCATCATAGAGCGCATATCGGTTCTGCCCGAAGGGTCACCGATATATCCCGTACCGCCGCCGACAAGCGCGATCGGCTTGTTGCCTGCCATCTGTAAACGCTTCATAAGGCAGAGCGCCATAAAGTGACCGACGTGCAGACTGTCCGCAGTCGGGTCAAATCCTATGTAAAATGTAGCCTTTCCGTTATTAACGAGCTCGCGGATCTCTTCCTCGTCCGTTACCTGAGCGATAAGACCGCGTGCCTGAAGTTCCTCGTAAACTCCTATCGTACTCACCTCATAAAATTATTTGTATATCCATACCCTATTATTATAATAGACGTATGATTATAAGTCAAGCGGCAATCTCAGCGTTTATGCCTGTTTTTGCCGTAATTTTTACCGTTGCTTTTGCTGTTGCTTCCGCGCGGTTTTTTATTTGTCTTTTTACTGCTTTTCGGCTGGACGAAGCCCTTCGGCGCGGCAATCAGACAGTTCTTTCCGCTGCCGACAAGGTCGAGCCTTCCCGCGGCTTTCAGCGCGTCAAGGACGATCTCCCTGTTTTTGGGGATAAAATACTGCATAAGCGCGCGCTGCATAGCCTTTTCGCGCGGCGCACGCGGCACGTAAATCTCCTCCATCGTGTAGGGATTTATGCCGGTATAAAACATAGCGGTTGATATTGTGCCCGGGGTGGGGTAAAAATCCTGAACCTGCTCGGGATGGATCTTCTCGCGCTTCAGGAATACAGCCAGCTCGACCGCGTCCTTCAGCGTACATCCCGGGTGGGAGCTCATAAGATAAGGCACAATGTACTGATCCTTGCCCGCCTGCTTTGTGGCGCGGTAGAATTTCTCCGAAAAGCGCTTATACGCCTCAATATGAGGCTTGCCCATACAGTCGAGCACCGCCTCGCTGCAATGCTCGGGCGCGACTCTTAGCTGACCGCTGACGTGATGGCGCACAAGCTCGTCGAGGAACTCGTCGCTTTCGTCGGCGAGGAAATAATCATAGCGGATACCGCTGCGGATAAATACGCGTTTTATACCCTTTATGCTCCGAAGCTTTCTGAGCAAATCTATGTATTCGCTGTGGTCGGCGTCGAGGTTTTTGCACGGCTTTGGAGCGAGACATTTTTTGTTTTTGCACAGACCGCACTTCTCCTGTATCGAGCAGGACGGAATACGGAAGTTTGCCGTAGGTCCGCCGACGTCGCTTATATAGCCCTTGAAGCGCGGATTCTCAAGGAAGCTCTCCGCCTCTGCGATTATGCTCTCCTCGCTTCTGACCGTTACCGCTCTGCCCTGATGGAAGGCGATCGAACAGAAGTTGCACGCGCCGAAACAGCCGCGGTTGTGGGTAATGGAGAACTCAACCTCCTGAATACCGGGCACGCCGCCGACTTCCTCATAGCACGGCGGATAGTACCGCTCATACGGCAGCGAGTATACCCGGTCGAGCTGTTCCGTGTTGAGCGGAGGCATAGGCGGATTCTGGACGAGAATATACTTTCCGTGACGCTGGATTACCTTTCTTCCGCGAACGGCGTCAGCCTCCTCGAGCTCTTTTCGGGCAGCAATAGCATAGTCGCGCTTGCTCTCCCTTACACGCTCGAAGCTCGGTAAATCCACCACCGACTCGGGGATATAGTCCTTTGTCGGTATAGCGTAGCAAATCCCGCGTATATCGTAAAGCGCCTCCACAGGCTGTCCGTCGCCGAAACGTTTGGCGATTTCAAGCGTCTGGAGCTCACCCATTCCGTAGGATAGGATGTCCGCCTTGCTGTCGAAAAGCACCGACGGCATAACCGTGTCGCTCCAGTAATCGTAGTGAGCAAAACGCCTGAGCGAAGCCTCGAGCCCGCCTATGATCACGGGGCTGTCGGGATAAAGCCGCTTAATGATATTTGAGTAAACCGTAACGGCGCGGTCGGGACGCCTGCCCGCTTTACCGCCCGCGGTATACGCGTCGTCGCTGCGTTTTCTCTTTGCTACCGTATAGTGGGCAACCATACTGTCGATGTTGCCTGCCGACACGAAAAATCCCAGTCGCGGCTTGCCGAACTGAGTAAAATCTCTGTCGCGGCGCCAATCGGGCTGGGATAAAATCGCAACGCGAAAGCCCGCGCTCTCCAGAACGCGGCTGATTATTGCCGCGCCGAAGCTGGGATGGTCAACGTAGCTGTCGCCTATTACATAGACAAAATCCACGCTGTCCCATCCGCGGGCTTTTACTTCTTTAATTGTCATCGGTAAAAATGACATTTTTATCAGTCTTTCAGATGATTACTGCGCTCGAGCCACTCGCTGTAGGTCATAATTACATCACGCGGCTTTGAGCCCTGGTGAGGACCGACGATACCGAGCTGTTCCATATCGTCTATCATACGGCCCGCTCTCGCGTAGCCGACTTTCATTCTTCTCTGTATCATCGAGGTAGAGGCTTGTCCCGCTTCGATAACTATGCGAATCGCCTCCTCCATCTTGCTGTCGACCTCGATACCGCCCATCGAGTTGCCCTCGTCGTCCTCGGGCACGAGCTCCTCGGCGGCGATCTTCTTGATGCGCTCCTCGATTTCCTCGTTATACTGAGCGGTGTAGGATTTCTTGACGTAATTTGCGACGCCGGCTATTTCATCCTCGGTCGCGAAGCAGCCCTGTACACGAATCGGGTTGGGAGCGCCTACAGGAAGATAGAGCATATCGCCCTTACCGATAAGCTTCTCCGCGCCGCCCGTGTCGAGCGTGATACGCGAGTCCATATTGGAACCGACCTTCAGCGCGATTCGGCTGGGGACGTTAGCCTTAATAAGACCTGTGAACACATTTGCGGTAGGACGCTGGGTAGCGATTACGAGGTGCATACCTGCCGCTCGCGCAAGCTGAGCAAGACGCACAACGCTGTCCTCGACCTCGCTTGGAGCGGACATCATAAGGTCGGCAAACTCGTCTATCGCGATAACTATACGCGACATCTTCTCCTTGGCTACGGGTAGACCGTTAACCTCCAGCACAGGCTGTTCCTCCTCGCCTGTCTCCTCGTTTATGACAGGCGGGTTGTCCTTCATATACTCAATATTCGACTCAACGAGACGGTTGTAGGAGTCGATATCCTTACACTCAAATTCAGAAAAGATTTTATATCTGTTCTGCATTTCGTTGACCGCCCACGCGAGAGCGCCCGCCGCCTTTTTCGCGTCGGTTACAACGGGAATGAGCAGGTGAGGGATTCCGCGGTACTTCGTGAACTCAACCATTTTCGGGTCGATAAGCACGAGCTTTACCTCGTCGGGAGTCGCCTTATAAAGAATACTGATCAACAGCGAGTTTACGCACACAGATTTACCCGAACCCGTAGTACCCGCGATAAGCAGGTGAGGCAGTGTCGCGATATCTGTGAGCACCATATTGCCCGTGATGTCGCGTCCGAGAACGCAGGTAAGCTTGCTCTTGCTCTCCTCAAACTCGTCCGAGTCGATAAGCTCACGCATGGAAACGAACTTCTTCACCTTGTTCGGAACCTCGATACCGACCGCTGCCTTGCCGGGAATAGGCGCCTCTATACGAACGCCGTCAGCCGCCAGACCGAGCGCGATATCATCGGCAAGGTTCGTGATCTTGTTTATCTTTACGCCCGGAGCGGGACGCAGCTCGTATCTCGTTACGGACGGACCGCAGGAAATGTGCGTGATCGACGCCTTTACTCCGAAGCTCTCGAGTGTTTCAATAAGCTTTTTCGCGTTTGAACGGATTTCGCTCTCCTGATCCTTGCCCGAGTTGTCGGCAAGCTTCAGAAGTCCTACGGGCGGGAATTTATATGTATCGTGCTCAACGGGCTTCACAGGCTCCGCTGGTTTCTGCGCGGGGCGCTTGCGTCTCGGCTTACTCTCCCCCGCCGTGACGATCTCGGGGACTTCCTCGGGAGCTTCTTCCTCCGAAATTTCCTCGGGCTCGGTTTTTTCGGGCTCGACGTACGCCTGACCTGCCTTGGTGATCGAGTCGATCAGCTTCTCCTCGGGATCCTGCTTCATCGGATTGCTGTCGTCGTCAATCGCGATATCTATACTGCTGCGTCTGCGGGTTCTCTTTTTCTTTCCGTAGGAATCGAGCGGTATATCTATGTTGAAATCGGGGTCGCCTGCCTCGGGCTCAACTCGTCTTCTGTGGATCGGAACTTTTTTAGATACGCGGGAGACCTTCTCGCCGACCGCCTTAGCCGCTCTGCCGATATCAATAAGCGAGATACGGCAGATAATCAGAATCAGCGCGATTATAACGATAAGCACAACCGCGGTAGCCGCGACTTTGCCGAACGCGAGCAGAATCGGAAAACCGACTATGCCGCTGAGCAGACCTCCGCCGCACTCAAAAAAGTTCTCGTGAGTAGCCGCGCGGGCAAAAAGCTTACCGAGAGCGGCAAAGTAATTGCTGTCGGTAAAGTAGTACTGCTCGGGACTGATAAGATACACCGCGCTCGCGGTGAGCATAACAATGCTTATGCAGGTAATGAGCTTGGTTTTAAAATGCGCGATCTGCTTTTCCAGCGCGGTGATGATCGTAAAGTATACAAGCACAGCGGGTACGAGAATAATACCGACGCCGAACAATCCGTAGAAAAACGCGCGGATCGCGCTCCAAACGCTGGCTCCCCTGACGAAGATTATCAGCAGGGAAATGAGAGCGCAGGCGGCGTAGATAATAGCCTCGACGCGGTAGTTGCGTACACGCTCGGGCTGTTTTGCGTTTTTGCGCGAACCGCCTCTTGTATTACGTTTTGCAGGCTGTTTTTTAGTAGCCATCTTTTCACTTCCAATTAAAGGCAATACCGCATAATTCAGGTGTGCGGATTGCGCAGTCAGATTTTTC
>JAHLBL010000132.1 GCA_020625635.1 bacterium | reverse complement strand
TGACTACGCAATCCGCACACCTGAATTATGCGGTATTGCCTATACAAGGAGGAGTAATCATGGCTAACTCATTTGCACAGCTCAAGGTCTACGCCGCAAAGGCAAGACTTGGCGCTATCATCGGAACATATCACGCAAAGTCGGGACATCCCGGCGGCTCGCTTTCAGCGGCGGATATCTTTACTTACCTTTATTTCAACGAGATGAATGTCGACTCCGCGAATCCCGATAACCCGGACCGTGACCGTTTTGTCCTTTCAAAGGGTCACTGCTGCCCGAGTCTCTACGCGGTGCTGGCGATGAAAGGCTATTTTGACTGGGAGGAGCTCACCTCGCTGCGTCACGTCGGCGCGATGCTTCAGGGACACCCCGATATGAAGAGCACCCCCGGTATAGATATGAGCTCAGGCTCACTCGGTCAGGGTATTTCCGCGGCATGCGGAATGGCTCTTGCCGCAAAAATCGACAACAAGGATTATCGTGTATACACCGTACTCGGCGACGGTGAATGTGAGGAAGGCGAGGTCTGGGAGGCAGCTATGTTCGCCGCTCACAACAACCTTGACAACCTCGTAGTATTCGTAGACCAGAACGGTCTCCAGATCGACGGAACAGTAGCCGAGGTCGGCGGTATCGAGCCTCTCGACAAGAAATTCGAGTCCTTCGGATTTGAGGTCGTTAAGATCGACGGTCACAGCTTTGAGGAAATCGAGGCAGCTCTCAACAAGGCGCGCGCCACCAAGGGCAAGCCGTTCGCTATCCTCGCCCGTACTGTTAAGGGCAAGGGCGTAAGCTTTATGGAGAACCAGGTCGGCTGGCACGGAAAAGCCTGCAACGATCAGGAATACGAAATCGCTGTTAAGGAACTTGAAGACACAATCGCAAGACTGGAGGCTGAGGTATAATGGCAGAAACAGTATGTAAGGCTACCAGAGAGAGCTTCGGAATGGCCCTCTGCGAGATGGCTGAAACCAACAAGGACATTGTAGTTCTCGACGCTGACCTTGCGGCGGCTACAAAAACATCAATCTTTCAGAAGGCTTATCCCGAGCGCTTCCGCAACTGCGGTATTGCCGAGGGAAATATGATAGGCGTTGCCGCGGGTCTCGCAGCAGCTGGTAAGATCCCCGTTGCCGCTTCGTTCGCGATGTTCGCCACGGGACGCGCTTACGAGCAGATCCGCAACTCCGTAGCGTACCCCAATCTCAACGTAAAAATCGCGGGCTCGCACGCGGGTATCTCCACGGGCGAGGACGGCGCGACACATCAGTGCCTCGAGGACGTAGCTCTTATGCGCACGCTCCCGGGTATGATGGTGCTCAATCCCGCCGACCACTTCGAGATGATGGAGGCTACCAAGGCCGCCGTTAATCATGTAGGTCCCGTATATATCCGTCTCGGTCGTCTTGCTATTGACAGCTTCAACGACCCCGCGACATATAAGTTCGAGCTCGGCAAGGGCATCACTCTTCACGAGGGCAGCGACGTTGCCGTTATCGCTTCGGGTCTCTGCGTAAACGAGGCGAGAAAGGCTGTTCTCGCGCTCGAGAGCGAGGGTATCAACGCCCGTCTTATCAACATCCACACAATCAAGCCCATTGACCGTGAAATCGTCGTAAAGGCAGCTAAGGAATGCGGACAGATCATCACCGTTGAGGAGCACAACATTATCGGCGGACTTGCCGACGCTGTGTGCGAGGTCACAAGCAGCGAGTTCCCCGTAAAGGTTACGCGTATCGGCGTGAACGACTGCTTCGGCTACAGCGGTCCCGCGTGGGAGCTTCTCGAGAAGTTCGGTCTCACCGAAACTAACATCGGCAAGGTCATCAGACAGGTTGTCGGAAAATAAAATGTCTAAAGCTGTCGCAGTGCGGCAGCTTTTTGATTATATTCCTTTTTCGGTGTTGGCATTTTAATAATTATATATATTGTCTGAAAGCTGCCAATGCTTTACAATAAAGGCAATACCGCATAATTCAGGTGTGCGGATCGCCTAAAACTATAACCAATCGAAAGGATGAGGCATATGCTGAGTCTAAGAAACATAACCAAGAATTACAAGGTCGGAAGCTCGGTCGTAAAGGCTCTGTGCGGAGTAAGCGTCAACTTCAGAAAGAACGAGTTCGTTTCCGTGCTCGGTCAGTCGGGCTGCGGAAAGACCACCCTGCTGAACATCATCGGCGGACTCGACAAGTACACCGACGGCGATCTTTTTATCAACGGAAAATCGACCAAGGATTTCTCTGCCCGTGACTGGGACACCTACCGCAACCACAGTATCGGATTTGTGTTCCAGAGCTACAACCTCATATCCCACCAGAGCGTGCTCTCCAACGTCGAGCTCGCGCTGACGATTTCGGGCGTTCCGAGAGCAACGCGCAGACAGCGCGCCCGCGAGGTCCTCGAAACCGTAGGTCTCGGCGATCAGCTCCACAAGAAGCCGAATCAGCTCTCGGGCGGTCAGATGCAGCGCGTAGCGATCGCGAGAGCTCTCGTAAACAACCCCGATATCCTCCTTGCCGACGAGCCTACAGGCGCGCTCGACTCCGAAACCAGCGTACAGATAATGGAGCTGCTGAAGGAGGTTTCCAAGGACAGGCTCGTAATTATGGTAACTCATAATCCCGAGCTCGCCGAGAAATATTCAACGCGAATCATCAACCTGCTTGACGGAAAAATAACCGCCGACAGCGCGCCCTACGAGGACGAAAGCGTTGAAAAGGAGAAAATCAAGGCGAAAGAAAAGAAAAAACGCCAGAAAAAAACCTCTATGTCCTTTTTCACGGCGCTTTCGCTCAGCTTCAACAACCTGCGCACCAAAAAGGGCAGAACCTTTCTTGTATCGTTCGCGGGCTCTATCGGTATTATCGGAATAGCCCTGATACTTTCGCTCTCCAACGGAATCCAGCTTTACATCGAAAACGTCCAGCGCGAGACGCTGACCTCATATCCGCTGCGGATCATGGACGAAACGAGCGATATGTCGGGACTTATGTCCGCGTTTATGGGACTAAGGGATGACGACGGCACGCAGAGCGACGGCAAATCGGCAAAGTCTTACAATATTATGGGCGATGTCCTTGAGGCTTTCACGAGCGGAACCTCGGAGAACAACCTCACCGACTTTAAAAAATACATCGAATCGGATAAATGCGATATCAATAACTACGTCTCAGAGATAACCTATCTCTACAGCACACAGCTCAACATTTACCGTGCGGACACCTCAAAGGGACTTAAACAGGTAAACCCCTCCACCCTACTCGCCGACATAGGCTTCCAGCAGAGCCCCACAACCGAGAACAGCGCCGTAAGCCTTGACGCTCTTACCAGTCTCGACAACGACAACGTATGGCTTCAGCTTTCGTCCGACGAAAAAATACTGAACGAAACCTACAAGGTTATCCGCGGAAGCTTCCCCCGCAGCTATGACGAGGCTGTTATCGTCCTCGATAAATACGGTCACATCAGCGACTACACGCTCTACAGCCTCGGTCTTATGGACACCGAAAAGCTGATCAAAAACCTCAAAAAATCCTCAAACGGCGAAAAGACCGAAAAGATAAAGCCTGTCACCGTGAGCTATGACAAGCTTATGAAGCAAAAATATAAAATGCTCATAAACACCGATTACTTCACCAAGAACCCCGACGGAACATGGACAGACCACACCGATGACGAGCCGTTTATCACAGGCAGGCTCAAAAAGGCAAAGACCATCAAAATAGTCGGCATCGTTCAGGCTGAGGAAGCTACCAACGATGTGAACCGTTACGGCGGAGTAGGCTACCGCCGCGACCTTATGGAATACCTTATCGGCAAGGTCAACGACAGCGAAATCGTTAAGCAGCAGAAAAAGCATAAAGACATCAACGTCTTTACGGGACTGGCATTCCCCGACGAGGACCAGTACGACAATATGACTATGGACGACGTAAAGGCTTACATCGCGACCTTACCCGAAGCTCAGCAGCAGCAGAATATGGCTTATATCGAGCAGATGCAGGAACAGGGTATGAAAGAAAGCGAGATCGTCCTGACATATCAGAAAATGCTTAAGCAGGCGACCAAGGACGCTACCTACGAGAACAACCTCAAGCTTCTCGGCGTTGCCGACCTGAAAACTCCGTCGGAGATCGACATATACCCCAAGGACTTCGAGAGCAAGGACGACATCGAGAGGATCATCAGCGAGTATAACGACAGCGTCAAGGAAAAGGACAAGATAAGCTACACCGACTACATCGGACTTATGATGGACTCCGTAACCACCATCATAAACGCAATCAGCTACGTGCTTATCGGATTTGTCTCGATTTCGCTGATAGTGTCGTCGATAATGATCGGAATTATCACCTATATCTCAGTGCTTGAACGCACAAAGGAGATCGGCGTGCTCCGCGCGATCGGCGCGCGCAAACGCGACGTCAGCCGCGTATTCAATGCCGAAACGCTGATTATCGGCTTTGCGGCAGGTATAATAGGCATAGGGATCACCCTTCTGCTCAATATACCGATCAACTTCATTATCGAAAACGCCGCGGAAATCAGCAACGTTGCTCAGCTCCCGCCTGTCGGAGGCGCTGTGCTGGTGCTCATCAGTATGCTGCTGACATTCATCGCAGGTCTTGTGCCCGCGAGAATCGCCGCCAAAAAAGACCCCGTGATCGCTTTGAGAACGGAGTAATACCACGTAATTTTACGGGGCTGTTCAATCGGACAGCCCCGTTTCTTATAAAAAGCTTTATTTTTTAAAAAAATATGTTATATTTATAGGGAAAGGATGTTTATTTATGTCTTTACCCAGAAAGCTGTCGGACGCGCGCACGGCAAATCTGTTTGCGGCGGCGCTGATTTTCATTTTTTCCGTAATCACGATCACAATATGCTCAAAATCCTCTCCGCTTTATCCCATGAACAACTGGGACGACGCGAACTGCTTTTTTACGGTCGGAAAGTCTGTCGGCAACGGAGAAGTAATGTACAGGGATATTTTCGAGCAGAAAGGTCCCGTGCTGTACTTTCTCCACACTATCGCTTACTTTATCTCGCGCGACTCCTTCCTCGGCGTTTATTTCATTGAGATCGCGGCGTGCTTCGGGTTTTTGTTTGTTTCCTATAAAATAACCGAGCTGTTCGAAGGCAGAAAATCGATCCTTTTCATACCGATCCTCGGCGCGCTTATCTACAGCTCAAAGGCATTTGAGCAGGGCGACTCCGTAGAGGAGCTGTG
>JAHLBL010000131.1 GCA_020625635.1 bacterium | reverse complement strand
ATGAACGACGCTAACGCCGCTGAGCTTCTCTCCAAGGAGAACGTCGACGGCGGTCTCATCGGCGGAGCTTCTCTTGTTGCCGCTAAATTCGGCGCTATCATCGACGCAGCTACAAAAGGATAATCTTCTATGAAAAAACCGTTATTACTTATGATACTCGACGGCTTTGGTATTGCTCCTCCCGAGGGCAACGCCATCGCCGCCGCGAATACACCTAATCTCGATATCCTCTTCAAAGAGAATCCCCTGACTCAGATCGGCGCTTCGGGTATGGACGTAGGACTTCCAGACGGTCAGATGGGCAACTCCGAGGTCGGTCACACCAACATCGGAGCGGGACGCATCGTATATCAGGAGCTTACAAGAATCACAAAGACGATCGATGAGGGAAAGCTCTGTGAGAATGAGGCTATCGTAAAGGCTATGGACAGCGCTCTTGAGAAGGGCACAAGCCTGCATCTTATGGGACTTATGTCCCCGGGCGGAGTCCACAGCCACATCACACATCTGTACGGCATCCTTGAGCTTGCCAAGCAGAAGGGACTTGAAAAGGTTTATGTTCACGCGTTCCTCGACGGACGTGATGTTCCTCCCTCTTCCGCTAAGGAATATGTTGCCGACGCGGTAGAGAAAATGAAGGAGATCGGCGTGGGCAGGATCGCTACGGTTCACGGCAGATACTATGCCATGGACCGAGACAACCGCTGGGAGAGAGTCCAGAAGGCTTACAGCGCGCTCGTTTACGGCAAGGGCGTTGAGGCTGACTGCCCTGTTGAGGCTATTCAGCAGAGCTACGACAACGGCGTGACCGACGAGTTCGTTATTCCGATCGTCGTAAAGGGCGGAGATACGATCAAGGCTGACGACAGCGTTATCTTCTTTAACTTCCGTCCCGACAGAGCGCGCGAGATCACCCGTACGCTCGTCGATCCCGACTTCAGCGGATTTGAGAGGGAGAACGGCTTCTTCCCGCTCAATTATGTATGTATGACACAGTATGACGCTACTATGCCGAATGTCGAGGTCGCCTTCAAGCCCCAGAGCCTGAAGAATACCCTCGGTGAGTACGCGTCCAACCTCGGAATGAAACAGCTCAGAATCGCCGAGACCGAGAAGTACGCTCACGTAACGTTCTTCTTTAACGGCGGTGTTGAGAAGCAGTACGAAGGCGAGGACAGGATCCTTGTCAAGTCGCCCGCGGTTGCCACATATGACCTCCAGCCCGAAATGAGCGCTCCCGAGGTCACCGAAAAGCTAGTTCCCGCAATAAAGAGCGGCGAGTATGATATTATTATTCTCAATTTTGCCAACTGTGATATGGTCGGACACACAGGTGTGTTCGACGCGGCGGTAAAGGCGGTTGAGGCCGTTGACACATGTGTCGGTAAGGTTACCGAGGCTGTCGCGCAGATGGGCGGCGTTACGCTCATTACGGCAGACCACGGCAACGCCGACAAGATGGTTGACGAGGATGGAAAACCATTTACAGCTCATACCACAAATCCTGTTCCGTTCTGCGTAATCGGATATGAATGTCAGCTAAGAGAGGGCGGAGTTCTCGCGGATATCGCGCCTACAATGCTCAGGATTCTTGACATTCCCCAGCCTGAGGAAATGACAGGCAGGAGTATAATCGTATAAACGGAGGCACGATTGAAATGATAAAGAAAATCATCTGCGGAGCGCTTGTCTGCGCCTGCGTCGCGGCTTGCGCGAGCTGCGGCTGCGCAAACAACAGAAGCAAGAAAACAAGCACGGACAACACTCCCGTTGAGACAAAGCCCGAGGCGGTAAAGGAAATCGACGACAGTATTTACACAGGCGAGTATGCCTACTATATTCCCACCTATGAATGGATCAACCAGAAAAGCGGAGATTCCATCAACTTCGAGAACGACGGTACCTTCAGAGGTGTTATAAACGGCAAAGCCTACAGCGGCACATTTACTCTCGCCGCGGATCAGGATATGATCGGTCGTGTAAATTCCAACGTAAAGCTCGAGGGCGCCGATTCACAGGTACGCTGGACATACGATTTCAAGACATCTGTTGAGATCTATGTTACGACCGCCGACGGAAACCGCGAGTACTTCGCGGCGAAGTGGTGGCTCGATAAGGGTGAGAAGCCCGACACAACGGTTAACAAGTCATATAAGATCGACAAGAAGACACCGATGGGCTTCTACTACGAGTACCTCGCTCAGGGCTGGACTAACGAGAAAAGCGGAGATACGTTTACATTCAATATTGACGGAAGCTTTAACGGCAAAATCGCGTCAAAGAGCAGCAAGGGCACATACCTGATCAGCCGTGACAAAAAGGACGCGCAGAAGCTCGTTGTTTCCGTAACCCGCAAGGGCACGGGAAAGGTCGTACCGTTCACAGCTGAGTTTGACAACTCTTCAAAGCTTACGCTTACTGATGATAAGGGCAATACCGAATCCTACGTCGCTGACTGGACACTTAAATAATCAATCGAAATCGGGGCTGTTCTGAACAGCCCCGTTCTTTTTTATAAAACAGTGAGATAAACCACGAGGGGCTGCCGCGTTTGCGACAGCCCCATTAATGTGGTTTATATTAAAGAATTTTCAAGAATCTGAATTAAACGCAGCCCTGAGCCTTCATAGCCTCAGCAACCTTGAGGAAGCCCGCGATGTTGGCGCCTGCCATGTAGTTGCCTTCCATGCCGAATTCCTTAGCGGCCTCGTCACATGACTTGAAGATGTTCTTCATGATGTTCTTGAGTCTGCCGTCAACATCTTCGAATGTCCATGAAAGTCTCTCGGAGTTCTGGCTCATCTCGAGACCTGATACAGCAACGCCGCCTGCGTTAGCAGCCTTAGCGGGACCGTAGAGCATACCCTTCTCAAAGTATACGTCGATAGCCTCGGGAGTAGAGGGCATATTAGCGCCCTCGCAGAGAGCGTAGCAGCCGTTAGCAGCGAGAGCCTGAGCGCTTTCAGCGTCAACTTCGTTCTGAGTAGCGCAGGGAAGAGCGATATCGCAGGGGATAGTCCAGATGCCCTTGCAGCCCTCGTGGTACTCTGCCTCGGGGTGAGTGTTTACATATTCCTTGATTCTCTTTCTCTCAACTTCCTTGAGCTGCTTTACGCAAGCGAGGTCTACGCCGTTCTTGTCGTAGATGTAGCCGTTGGAGTCGGAGAGAGCAACGACCTTAGCGCCGAGCTCTGTAGCCTTCTGAGTAGCGTAGATAGCAACGTTGCCTGAGCCTGAGATTACAACTGTCTGACCTTCGAAGCTCTTGCCGTTAGCCTTGAGCATCTCGTTGCAGAAGTAGCAGAGACCGTAGCCTGTAGCCTCTGTACGGGCGAGAGAACCGCCGAATGTGAGACCCTTACCTGTGAGAACACCTGTGAACTCGTTGCGGAGTCTCTTATACTGACCGAACATAAAGCCGATCTCACGTGCGCCTGTACCGATGTCACCTGCGGGAACGTCGGTGTCGGGACCGATGTGCTTAGCGAGCTCAGTCATA
Source organism: bacterium (assembly GCA_020625635.1). Lineage (GTDB taxonomy): Bacteria > Bacillota > Clostridia > Oscillospirales > Acutalibacteraceae > Ruminococcoides. The sequence goes on along the minus strand of JAHLBL010000131.1, from coordinate 1,750 downwards.
AAGCTCTGGCAGAAACGCATAACCTCAGCGTCGGACTTGCCCTTCGGGTCAAAGTCGGAGCCGCCCTTGCCGCCGCCCATGGGCAGTGTGGTAAGGCTGTTCTTGAAGATCTGCTCAAAGCCTAAGAACTTAATGATACCGAGATATACGGAAGGATGGAGTCTGATACCGCCCTTGTAAGGACCGATAGCTGAATTGAACTGAATTCTGAATCCGCGGTTAACACGTACAACACCGTTGTCGTCAACCCACGGAACGCGGAAGATAATCTGACGCTCGGGCTCTACGATTCTCTCGAAAACGCCTGCAGCTACGAGATCGGGTCTTTTCTCAGCAACGGGCTCAAGAGACATGAAAACCTCTGTTACTGCCTGAATGAACTCGGGCTCGCCCTGATTTCTCTTTTTAACTGTCTCGAGTAAGTCAGCTAAATACTTGTTCTTTAATGCCATTTTGAATTCCTCCATTCATTATTTTCATATGCTGTAATATGAAGTGCAATTTTCAACACTTCAGTATAATATCATATTATTCTGATAATTGCAAGTTTTTTTTAAGAAAATTCATAAATTCCTTAAAAATGCAGGAAAGTGTGTCTGAATTGAGCGGTTGCAGCTGCCAAACTTGCATAAAAGAATAAAAATTGTCGATTTTGAAAGGCGGTTAATCCGTCGTGATGTCTTCGGCGGCTGCTGAGATAAAGGAAATCAGCTCTTCGGGGCTCGCCTTGACCTGAAAACCGATTTTACCGCCGCTTATATATATGTAATCATACAGCATGGCGCTGCTGTCGAATACCGTCCTGAAGCTGCTTTTCATTCCGATCGGGGAGACGTTGCCTCTGGCGTAGCCGCAGATCTTCACGAGATCCTTTACGTGCGTCATCTCAATGCTCTTTTCTCCTACGGCTTTTGCCGCTTTTTTCAAATCAAGGTGTGCGTCAACGGGGATATCATAAACGTAGTATTCGCCCGACTTTCCCTTTGCGACGAGAGTTTTGAACACCTGAGACGGGTTCTGTCCCATAAGCCGCGCAACCTCGCCACCCTCTACCGCTTCCTTGCCGTGAGGGTATTCAAGCACCTCGTACTCTATGCCTGCCTTATCTAATATACGCATAACGTTTGTCTTAATATTCTTAGCCATATTAATCTCCGTAGCCTTTCAGTCCGCAAACCGGGCGGACAAAATATTCCCGATCAGTGTGGTTTCACACAAATCACACTGATTATATCACAGCACGCGAATAAATAAAAGAGTAATAATTATTCTGCAATATTGATTTATACGATATTTTATCATATAATATAAATGTAAATTTGTTTCGAAAGGAGGAAATGTAAATGATTATTGTAACAACAGAAACAATCTCGGGCAGAAACTTACAAACGCTTGGTTTTGTTACAGGCAATATGGTTCAGTCCAAAAACGCGTTCAAGGATATCGGCGCGGGCTTCAAGAGTATGGTAGGCGGCGAGCTCGTTTCCTACACAAAGATGCTCACCGAGGCGAGAGATATCGCGATCCAGCGTATGATTCAGCAGGCTCAAGGCATGGGCGCCGACGCGATCGTCGCGGTAAGATTCTCCAGCTCCTCTGTTATGCAGGGCGCTGCCGAGATCCTCGTTACAGGCACAGCGGTAAAGTTTGTCTGATCCTTTTTACATTTTAATACCAAAAAACGGCTGTCTTTCGACAGCCGTTTCAGACTGTAGAAAAACTCGGAATTCGTGAGAGCGGATTCCGAGTT
>JAHLBL010000130.1 GCA_020625635.1 bacterium | reverse complement strand
GACACGAATCGGTTCTGCTGACCAAACATCCAATACTTACACCTATAAACCTAAAACAGCAGATACTTACAATTTTAAAGTCGTAGTAAAAGATGCCGGTGTTGTAAAAGGAACAAACGCAAAAAGAGACAGAACAGTCGACTCTTCCCCTATGTCCAGGACTGTTAACGCTCCCGCGAACCACGCTTTATCCGTTAAGGTTAACAACAGCAGCTACGGTAAGGCTGTCGCGTCGTCAGCAACTTCAGGCACACCCGAGATTTCGGAGGCTGCTAATGGTGCCACTGTATATGTCAAATATACAGAGCGTGGCGGATCTATAGACGCGTCTAATTGTAAGGTCAAGAAAACTGACGGAACTGACGTTTCAACAACAGTCGGTTTAACTCATACAGCAGCAAGTAAATATTTTAGCTTTACTATGCCCGATTATGACGTTATAGTGAATGTTAAGTTTAAGGAAAAAGATCCTGACGCGGATTACTACTATAACGGATACAACAACAGTGGAATGATAGAAAGTTATAAACACAAACGAATGACAAGAGCTACCGTTAACGGTAAAGAGTTTGCTTATTACAAAGTTACCGGAAGAGGCGGTAACGGAAGTGATCATTATTTTACGGTAATAGATGAAAGTTTGTCTACTTTTGTTGTACAATTACATTCGAATCTTTCTTACTGGAATGGTTGTAAGTTATATCTTGAAGATGGTTCAAGAAACGCATTAAATGGTGCTTTTCCGGGCACGTTAATGGATCATTTAGATGATAAAGGTGGAAGTGGTCATACTTACCCAAGATACATTTCTTATTCACCTACAACAGCAACAAAAGCAGTTTTCGCAGCATCTGATTGGGCTGATGGTGATTTTCATAAACAATCAAATGATACAGATATTAGCAGTAGAAGCGGTAATACTGTTTATTATGTAAAAGATGATGGTAATGGCGGAAAACGTACGACAAAAAGTTATTTATCGGAAAATGAATCGGACTATATTGAATATCATCCAAATAAAAATAACAACAACAGTAACGATAAAATAAATTCACAAGTCTATAGTATTGGTACCGCTCGTTTTGGAGGAAGTCAAATTAATAGCCAGAACATAACTGTAAGTAGTAAAACTATTTGTCTTGCTAAGCCATCAGGATCAGCTTCTGAATACTATATTGTCGTTTATTATCCAAAAACAGATTATGGTACAGTTAACGGTACATCAGTTAATAATACGAATGGTTATCCCGCAGTCGTTATTTACGATTCTCTCCCAGGAGTCACAAGCAGTTCATCTACAGGCGTTAACATCAAAGTAAAAGACGGCGCGATGACGTCTTCAGAACGAAGCAATAAGAGCGTTGATCAAAGAAAGACACTTGCGAGTATAGGAAGCTCGAATATCGATCAGGTTAATTCTGATGTAATTGTCGACTCTGTACATACTTATTATGATAATACTGACGGCAGCGGTACAAGCAATACCGACAGCATGGGTTATCAGGAAGCAACAGGTGAAAGAGGCAAGAGATTAAGAGTTGTAACAACACTTACAAACTCAGATTACTACGTAAAAGGATGGAATATTAACGGTCATACCTACGGATATAACGAGGAACCGCACGAGGACGATACCGACCTCGACTATGTACTCGATATAAATATTCCGAGTGAAAAGGAAATTCCTGAGGATACGCTTGAAATCACCCCGATTTACTATCTCAGAGACAGCTCAGACACGGTAACTCTTTACGTGGACGGTTATACAAAAGCGCTTCAAGAAACAGGCTGGGGCAACACGCCGTATATCTATCCGTTCTACGGAAACAACAGCAACGTTGAAAACGCATTCGGTTCTTATCCCGGTCAGCCGATGATTTTTGAAGGCGGTAAATACCAGATGCAGATCCCTACCGTGGCAAATTCTCCCCTTGTTGATACAAATCAAAACGCGAAAATACGCGGTATTACAATCAGTAACGGTTACTTTGATAAGTACCACGCGGATACTTTCAATCTGTCAACTCATTTACAAACCTATGATTATGACGACTTCTACAAAATTTACAACGAGAAGAAGCCCGATAACATTCGTTTTACATTTAAATACAGAACTAAAAAAAATAATAAAAGCCAGTTTAACAGCAGTAACACATCAGCATTAACCGAGAGTTCTTTCGACGATACAAACGGCAACGGCTGGGAAGACCTTACGAACGACTGGGGCGACAAGTGCGATTTATTTGGCAACCCTGTTCCAAGCGATAATCTAAGCGCAACCCCGCTGCACGTTGTTTCCACAGGATATTATGATAACGCGGCAGGTCAATACGGAACAGAGTGGAGAGTCTACAACCAAAGCAACACGCTTGTAACGGCAAACTCCACCAGAAATACTTTCAGCGGAACTGAATCATTTACACTAAAATCCATAGTTCCTTCCGCGCTTATACTTAATGATAATACAGACAGCTTCGCGAAAAGCGAATACGCCGATAACGGACGCGCCTCCTATGCTAACGGAAACGCTACCCAGATTCCGCAGTATAAGCCAATGTATACTGCTTTGGAAACGTACAGAGGTCTTCCGGTCAAAATCACATATGAAAAAAATGATACGAGAAAGAGTGGTAACTGGGACTACGCGAAAAACGCAGATTCATCAGACGCGTCCAGATGTGACGGTCGATGGACATACTCAAGCGACGGCGCAAGAATGCAGTCAAAAATCAAGGTTCAGTTCTCCAACGATAACGGTTCTACATGGACTACTATTGACAACAGAACAACCAGTGACGGAAAAACAAAGTTCTTTACAACGGGAACTCACGCAAATGTAGGACTTGACGCATATTTTACCAATACAAAGGATCCCAACATTTACGGTGAAACCGATACAGGTACACTTTACACGCAGAAGGGTAAATATCTTACCTTTAATGCTGAAGGCGCTGGTTCGTATGTATTCTACCAGTGGTACATGGAAAAAACCAATCAATCCGCGGGCTTTAATTCATCAGGTCGTACCGAAATGACCTCAAGCGACGTAATTGTCGCAAGATTCGTATGGGTTACCTCGGGTTACTTACGCATAGGTCATAATATTAAAGGCACTGCAGCAGGTACATCCCAGACACGAGTAGAAATATATCACTCTGACGCAGATACCGATAATGTCAGCAAAGCAGATTATGTAAAGGATTACACCGCCTCGGATATCGATATACCCGAAAAATATATAACATCAAACAGCGATTATAAGATTAAAATTTATCTAAAAACTACAACCGACGGAGTTTCAAGAACAAAGAATGATATGTTTACCTGTCGTGAGTTTGACGGAGACGGAAAAGAACTAACCAAGACAGGCGAAAGCGCATATGAAGCATCCAAAATAACCTTTGGGTTAAATTATACCGCGGGAACTACGGGCACAGCACGATTCGAGGCACAGAAAACTGTAATCAAATCAAATGATGCTGTTTTACCAGTAACCGACCTTTTCAGCGGAACTGATCAGGCGATTACGAAGCTGATTTTCTTCTCCGAGTTGGACAACGGTACAACTGCAAAAGTAAAGTATCAGTATTTGAATCGATTTGGTGAAAACAGAAACCTTACATTTACAACAAAGTATTTTGATTCTGATGGTGGATTCCCAAGCACACAAGAAAATGTAAGCTCCTATAAAATCGGTAATGATGCTACATTTATGGCATGGATTAAGAGTAATGTTCCCGCTATAGATGATCTTGCGAAGGATTGTACGTGGAATTTCAGCAGCATCGGTCTGGACGGAACAAATAAGATACTTACCGTAAGTGCTACTCAAAATGCTAAAAGTATCGGTTATAAAATCAGTTATAACAACACTGTGGGAGCAGAACAAACCACAGGTACATATTCTGTAACCGATACACAAAATAATAAAGTTACATCTTATTGTGTTGACAATCCCAGATTGTATAATGATCCTTCTTCTAACTTCTCTTATTGGAATGTATATCCTGCAGTAAGGGGCGACGGCGAATGGGTTAAAAAATCTAATTCTCCATACGCTCGCTGCTACAACAGATACTTCACAATAACATTACCGAAGAATTCTATTATTGAAGCAGTATATGGTGATAGCGCTGAGGACAAGGATTTGGTTAGTATCGGAGAAGCTACATATACCCGCGAAGTTTATAACTTAGAAGATGACGGAGCGATTTCAGATACTCTGTTTGCCGACTTTGTTGTAAACTACATGAGAGAAGATTACGACAAGCTTAATGAAGATACAACTAACGCAAAATATTATACAGGCTTGATACTTGAAATCAATAACAAGGCTAAGGTATCCTCTGATTTAGCATCCGAAGATGCTATAAAAGCGATAACTTTTAAATCAAATACAGACTCAATAAAGAGTATTGTTCAAAGAATTGTTGATTCCGGAGCTACAGGTACACAAACATATACTGTTGAAGGCGGAGTAGATGAAAGAAATGCTGTATTCAACTACAATTTAAACAATGGTGATTACAATAAATTCAATCGTCTTGATGTTCCTGTCACCTTCGCAAATACTTCCATTTGGAGACAGCGTGTAATGAAAGCATATTATTACGTAGTACCTGTTAATGATGGAACAAAGGATTGGTCAAAATGGAAGATTTCGGAACCCGTATACTTCTGCCTTAACAACATCGGTAATTCCGATGTTAATCCTGATACAGGAAAAATTACAGTTGTTACAGAAAACTAAGAAGGAAGTGATAAATATGAAAAAAACATATGTTGAACCTACTTTTGATATCATAAAAATCAATATTTTAGATGATATTTTAGTTATCAGCACTCCTTCTCAAACGGATGAAACAATTCCTATTGCAACAACTGTTCCAGCTCCTGAAATAGGTGAGAATTTTTAAAAAACTGCGGGGCTTTTGCCCCGCAGGAACCAGGATATGATATTATGAAAAAACATATAAATAAAGGAATAGCTTTGATTACATTACTTTGTTTATGTTGTGTTTCTGTTTATGCAACAACTTATTATGAATATAATAACTTTAGGTATTATTACGAAAGACAGCATGCTGAAGATGTTATTGTTATTGACAGCTATCTTGGTAATGAATCAGAAATCGATGTTCCGGCGGATATTCTCGGAGACACAGTTACAATGAGCTTGTAAAATAAAGTGTGTAAGTTAGAAAAACAGCTTGCACACTTTTTGCTTTTTCGGCTGAGTGTGCTACAATAAAAGAAAGGACAGAAAAGGAAT